>JAESSM010000082.1 GCA_016764115.1 Bacteroidia bacterium
GAGATTGGACTTGGAAGAAATGGAAGAATACCCATCGGATAAAGTTGATGGATTTTCTGAGAGATTGGAATCAATGTTCCCCAGAATGGTTGAACACAGATGTTCAGTAGGTGAAAAGGGAGGATTTTTTCTAAGAGTAAAGGAAGGAACCTGGATGGGACATATAGCGGAGCATGTGGCCTTAGAAATACAGACGTTGGCAGGAATGTTTTCTGGTTATGGAAGAACCAGATCTACGAAAACGAAAGGTGTTTACAATGTAGTTTTTAATTATGTTGAGGAGGAAGTAGGGCTCTATGCTGCAAAAGCTGCCTTAGACATAGTCCAGTCTTTAGTTGATAACAAACCTTATGATCTGGAAGCGGATTTGTTGAAGATGCGAAAAATAAGAGAAAAAGAAAGATTTGGACCCAGTACTGCATCTATTGTTGATGAAGCTAAGTTAAGGGGTATACCCTATATTCGATTAAATGAACATTCTTTGGTTCAACTTGGGTATGGAGTTAATCAAACAAGAATTCAGGCAACAATAACGGACAAGACCAGTAGTATTGCTGTAGATATTGCTTGTAATAAAAAAATGACCAAACAGTTATTGCAAAAAGCTGCTATCCCAGTTGCAAAAGGAGGTGTAGTTTACAATCAGGAAGAAGTTGATAAACTGATCAAAAAGATAGATTTTCCTTTGGTTTTTAAGCCAATAAATGGAAATCATGGTAAAGGTGCAACGATTAACGTAACCACGAGTGAAGGTGCAGCAATTGCATTAAAAAGAGCCCAGGAGAGATCAAGAGGAGCGATTGTTGAGAGATTTGTTGAAGGAATTGATTTCCGGATATTAGTGATCAATAATAAATTCATTGCTGCAGCTCAAAGAACTCCTGCACATATTACAGGCGATGGTAAGTCTACCATTCAAAAATTAATAGACGAAGTAAATACTGATCCTAGAAGAGGTTTGGGGCACGAAAAAGTGCTGACAGAAATTACTATTAATGATCAGACTTTAAACATCGTAAAAGAAAAAGGATATACTCTTAAAACAGTTCTTAAAGAGGATGAAATTTTTCATTTAAAGACTACAGCAAATCTAAGTACGGGAGGAACTTCAATAGATGTAACCCATAAGGTACATCCATATAACATATTCATGTGTGAAAGGATCTCCAGAATTATCGGTCTGGATATTTGCGGTGTTGATATTATGGCTCCAGATCTAACAAAGCCGGTAACAGAAAATGGTGGTATTGTTTTGGAAGTAAATGCTGCACCTGGTTTCAGGATGCATCTAGCACCAAGTGAGGGTCTTCCAAGAAATGTTGCAGCTCCGGTAATTGATATGCTTTTTCCAACCGGAACTCCATTCAAAATTCCGGTAATTGCAATAACAGGAACCAATGGAAAGACTACTACTACACGATTGGTTTCTCATATTTTCAAGAACAAAGGATTACGTGTAGGGTTTACAACTTCTGATGGAATTTATGTTCAGAACAGAATGTTGGAGAAAGGTGATACAACGGGTCCAAGAAGTGCGAAGTTTATATTGCAAGATCCAACAGTAGAGTTGGCCGTATTAGAAACTGCACGAGGGGGATTACTCAGAGAAGGATTAGGATTTGATGAATGTGATATGGCTATTATCACAAATATTAGAGAGGATCATCTTGGACTTAAAGACATTCATACAGTGCAGGAGTTGGCTAAAGTAAAAAATGTTGTGGTTCAAACTGTTTCCAGAGATGGATATGCAGTACTTAATGCAGATGATGAGGAATCAGTTAAGATTGCTAAAGATCTGAGATGCAAAATAGCCTACTTCAGTATGAATCCTGAAAATCCTGTTATTGAACGGCACTGTAGAAATGGAGGAACTGCTGCAATTTTTGAAAAGAATTTTGTTTCTATCAAACAAGGTGACTGGATCATCAGAATTGATAAAATTACCAATATTCCATTGACGTTTTCCGGAACAGCAATGTTCATGGTTGAAAATATTCTAGCCGCTTCTTTGGGAGCTTTCTTAAGAGGAGTTAAGATAGAAGACATAAAACATTCGCTACTTTCATTTATACCATCGCCAGCATATACACCAGGTAGAATGAACATCTTTGAATTTAAGAATTATAAGATAATGGTTGATTTTGCCCACAATCAAGATGGGTTTAGGGCTATTGGTAAATTCCTGGATGCGGTTGATTCTCCGAATAAGATTGGAATAGTTGCAGGGACAGGAGATAGGAGAGATGAGGACATCATTGAGTTGGGAGAGTTATCTGCCGGAATGTTTGATCATATTATAATTCGACAGGATAGATTTTTAAGAGGTAGAACAGCAGAGAATATTATCGAGTTGTTGGTTCAAGGAATCCATAGTGTAGATCCAAATAAGTCTTATGAAGTTGTACCTAAAGAAATTGAAGCTATTAAACATTCAATATCAATTGCTGTTAAAGATTCATTTATTACCGTATTGAGTGATTGTATTGAGGATGCTATTGTTATGGTTCAGGACTATAAGAATAAAGAGTCAGATGTTATAATGCAAAAACAAGAGATAGAAAGTATGAACATGAACTAATTGTAATTACAGCTTATAGCCAATAGTTTATAGAACTATTTTACGAATTAACGAATACCCGAATCAACGAATTTCTGCTTCAAACTTCCCTTGTACATACTGAATCTTTGAAATTTACACTCTAAGGCTCCATTGAATAGTGTGAGTTTTTTGGAAGGTCGCAATCCTACATGTTTTAAGGCATCTCTGTTGGCACTAAGTATCCAAGCGTCAAAACCGTTATAACTTTGCTTTAAGTGATCTCCAATCATTTTATACAATGCAAAAATATCAGTTTCTCTTAGTCGTTCACCGTAAGGTGGGTTCATTATTAACACTCCATTTTCTGATTGTGGTCTTAGATCGTTAAAGTTTGATTTCACCAATTTAATATCCCTGTTAAAATCAAAGTTTAAAAGTGCTTGCCTGGATATGTCAATCGCTTGTTGTGATACATCAGATCCTGAAATTCTAAATTCAGATTTAGTAATACTCTCTATAGCTTCATTATAAATTTTCCCCCAAAGCTCTTTATCAAAATCCTCCCACTTCATAAATACATATTGCTTTCTTTTAATTCCCGGGGGAGTGTTTGTAGCCATCATTGCGGCTTCTATCAAAAAAGTGCCTGAACCACACATCGGGTCTATTAATGGAATATCCTTGTTCCAATTAGTAAGCTTTAGCATTCCTGCTGCCAATACTTCGTTCAAAGGTGCTTTGTGTTGATTGTCTCTATAACCTCTTTGATTGAGTGGTGCTCCGGTACTATCCAATGATATGGTAAAGTTTTCATTAGCACAATGGACATTTATTTGTACATCAGGGTTTTTAGTATCAACGGATGGCCGTACCCCGGTTTTTTTCCTGAATTGATCTGCAATAGCATCTTTGACTTTTAACGCAACATATTTTGAGTGAGTGAACTGTTTGGAGAATACAACAGAGTCAATAGCAAATGTTTGCTCGACAGAAAGTATTTTTGACCAATCAAATTGCTCGACCTTATTGTACAAACTGCGTTCGTTGTATGCTTTAAAATAATAGATTGGAGTTAATATCTTCAGGGCAGTTCTTAGTTGTAAATTGCATTTATATAGCAATTCCTTATTGCCTTGAAACGATACTGCTCTTTTTAAAGGATTGATATCAGTAGCACCTAGCAGTTCTAATTCTTCTGCAAGCACTTCTTCTAAACCGTGTAAAGTTTTGGCAAGTAATTTCATACATGTCGTCATCGCGAGGCACGAAGCGATCTCCTAATACGAAGAAAGGGCTTTGCTATACTTCAGGAGATTGCTTCTTCCGCTGTGCTCCATCGCAATGACGTATTTATTTATATTTTATTGGTGATATCATCCCATTCCAAGTTGATTGATTCAATGAGTTTAACTTTATTCATTCTACTCCCTGCTTTTATTTGTTTCTCTCTAGCAATCGCTTCTTCAATATTTCTAAAATTTTCAAAGTAGACAAGTTTATCTATATTGTATTTTGTAGTAAACCCAGCACGAAATATTTCTCTATGTTCAATAATCCTTGAATATAAATCACTGGTAACTCCGGTATAAAGAACCGTGTTGTTCTTATTGGTTAATATATAAACTGAGCCTCCCCGCTCCATTAATCCATAGTGCTAACTAACTCCTCATACATCTCTTTTGTTTTCGTAGCCGTATAATTATTATTGAATCGGGTATCTATACGGTTACGGGCACTTTCTCCTAATTTGTTACATAATTCCCGATCATTATAAAGTTTTAATATCGCTTCAGTTATTTCCTTTGAATTACGGGAGGGTACTACCAATCCGCTTTCATTATCAATAACCAATTCTCTGTTTCCGGGAATATCCGTTATGATTGGCGCAATTCCTAATGCCATTGCTTCCATTACGGCTTTAGTTATAGATTCACCTTTTATAGAGACCATTACAAAGCAACTGCTAGCTGCTACAATTCGTAAAGAATCGTTCCTGAATCCAATCAAGTGAATTTTGTCTTTGTTTGTGCTATTTTTAACAATACTGATGTTCTGTTTAGTAGTCATCCCTCTACCTACGAGCATTAAATGTATTGGTATATCTTGTGGAATATCATTCATGGCTTTAAGTAAATAGGAAATTCCTTTCATGGAGCGTGCATTTGCTACACATGTAACAACAAAAGCGCCTTTAGGAACACCTAATTCAGATAATTCTATTGGAATAATATCCTTATACCATTCTAGTAAATGACCTTTATTGATCGTGATAGTCTTTCGCTTGTCAAAAAATAGCTGACTTTGAATGAGTTCTTCAACTCCTTTTGAGTTGCAAACGATTTTGTCTACTCTCGAATGAAGAAATTTTAAATATGCAGTTGGATCCCACCAATTGATATTACCGGCATAACCTCTATACAGTACAACCTTTACAGGGATATTCTTTGCTGCTCGAATACCATTTATTATTGCCTTAGAATTAAACAAATGTAATATTTGATGTTTTCCATTTATCAATTCATCTCTAATTCTTTTAATCTCGGAATTATCAAACTTCTTTTCAGGATGAAAATAAGTAACAGGTATTCCTTCTTCTTTAAATTTTATATCATATTCACATCCAGCATAAGTCATAATCTCAACATCAACCCCAAGTTTTTTTAACCTGATAAAAACTTCAGCTTCGGGACGTGATGAAGTAACGGACCTGTAATCACTTATGACTAATACTTTGATTCTCATTAATTATTCAGTTGGGCAACCGTATCCGCATCAAAATCATTTAGACTGTAATCTTGAGCTTCTAATAATGATTTACATGCGTTCTGGTCTGCATCAGATAAATGAGTTCTTTCGAATATGATCACCTTTGGTTTCTGTTTATGGAAATCAAATTGTTTGATTATTTCAAAGTCATATCCTTCAGTATCAATGTGTAGCAGATCTATTTTCTGAACTTTATTATCTATAAGTAGGGTTTCAAAATTTGTACAATCAACTTCATCATAGGTAATATATTCTTCTTCATTTTCAGTCGGAGTAATGTTTTCCTTTTCTAATTTTCTTTGAAGGGAACCATTATTGATCAACTGTTCTAATTGAGATTTTTTGAAAGAACTCAACCCTGTAGCCCATCTGGCATCAGTAAAAGAAAACCTATATAAATTTCGTTTTTGATTGATCTTGTCAATGGCTTTGTTTATAACTGTTACGCTGCCATTAGAATAGATAGAACTAAGAATTTTAAATGGTTTGTGCTGTGGTTCCATCATTAGCCCTTTCCATTTATCTCTCATAATGAATTTATGGATCGGGTCGTTTTGAAAACCGTCATTGCTTCCTACTTGAATGAAAAAAATATCATCGTTCTTTTTGGAAAAATCATTTAAAAATTGATCCAATGGTTTTTTAGGTGACCATAAAAGCTTATAAAACGCTGAGACAATAAATGGAAATTTGGTAAGTAAAAATATTCTAAAGCTGTATGTGCTTCTATGAAAAATTGATCTTAACATGCGTTTATTAGGTGACTAAAATGAACGATTTTGAGAGGAGTAAAGGTAGCTAATATATGCTATAATTCTATTTAGAGAATACGGTGTAATTAGTTAATTTTGCACTTATGGATATTAGGAAAGATATATTAGATACGATTGGGAATACGCCACTGGTAAAGCTTAACAAGATCACAAAGGATATTCCTGCTACAGTTGTAGCTAAGATCGAAACATTCAATCCCGGAAATTCAATAAAAGATAGAATTGCTGTTAAAATGATCGATGATGCGGAAAAAGAGGGTATTCTTAAACCGGGAGGAACTATAATTGAAGGAACGTCCGGAAATACCGGAATGGGATTGGCACTGGTTGCTATTGTTAAGGGGTATAAGTGTATATGTACCATGCCCGATAAGCAATCCAAGGAGAAAATGGACATGCTAAGGGCTTTGGGAGTGGAGGTAATTGTCACTCCAACCAATGTTGCTGCAGATGATCCTAAATCATACTATTCAGTTGCAAAACGGTTGAATGATGAAATACCCAATTCGTTTTATCCTAATCAATATTTTAATCTCTCCAACCCAGAAGCTCATTATGAATCTACTGGTCCCGAAATTTGGGAACAAACGGATGGCAAAATAACCCATCTTTTAGTTGGGGTAGGGACCGGAGGAACGATCTCAGGTATAGGAAAATACTTAAAGGAGAAAAATCCTGATATACAGATATACGGCATTGATACTTATGGGTCAGTATTAAAAAAATATCACGAAACAG
Source organism: Bacteroidia bacterium (assembly GCA_016764115.1). Lineage (GTDB taxonomy): Bacteria > Bacteroidota > Bacteroidia > JAESSM01 > NORP286 > NORP286. The sequence continues at coordinate 6,820 of JAESSM010000082.1, forward strand.
GTGAAATTGATAATAATGAAATATATTCTTATTTGACCGAAGGTATTGGGGAAGATATAATCCCTGATTGCGTGGATTTTGATGTAATTGATCTTTTCGAAAAAGTTACTGATAAAGATGGTATGCTAATGACTCGTGAATTGGCAAGAAAAGAAGGAATTTTTGCCGGTAATTCAGCAGGATGTGCAGTTCAGGGTTTATTACAGCTCAAAGATAAATTCAAAGAAGGAGATCTGGTTGTCCTAATATTTCATGATCATGGTAGCAGATATGTCGGTAAAATATTCAATGATGACTGGATGCGTGAAAGAGGATTTTTAGATAAACCCTATATGGCTAAAGACCTGATTAATTATCGAGATCAAAAAGGTGTAATAACTCTAGATCAGAATGAGCCTGTAGCAGCAGCGATCGAAATAATGCAAAAGAAAAGTATTTCTCAAATACCGATTAGCAATAATGGTGACATTGTAGGTAGTGTAACGGAAGGCTCTGTTTTTAAAAAGTTGATCGAGGATACTACAATTAAAGATCAACCTTTAAGTTCCATAATGAAAGACCCATTTCCAATTGTTGAAATGAATACTCCTTTGGAAGAACTTTCCAAGATTATTGATAGGGAAACCAGTGCTGTATTGTATAAAGATGGAAATGATAAATTTCAGATTATTACGGAGTACGATATTATTCATACAATCTCAAAGTAACCTTTAAATATTGTCAGCTAAGTAGGCCCTAGTCCAAAGTTCGAATGCTTATGCAAATATTAAAACACAAATAACAAGCACTAAATTTTAAATAATTTACAATGTTCAAAAATTCAATTCCATAAACAGTTTTTGGAAAATTTGGTAATTGACTTTTGAAAATTACTTTTTTTTTGTAATTTATTTTTTGGTGCTTCATTTAACATAAATCTTTGACTTTAGACAGGCACCTAATCATTATGATTAAGCACATAGATCAGTTAGGCAGGGCTATAGAATTAAATGATATTCCAAACAGAATTATTTCTTTAGTTCCGTCACAAACCGAATTACTTCATTATTTGGGTTTAGAGGAGGAAGTGGTTGGTATTACCAAATTCTGTGTCCATCCGGAGGAATGGCATAACTCTAAAAAGAGGGTAGGAGGGACAAAGGATATTCATTATGATTGGGTGCAGGAGTTATTACCAGATCTGATAATCGGTAATAAGGAAGAAAACGAAGAGTATCAAGTAAATGAATTGATGCAAAGTTATCCAGTATGGATAAGTGACATTAACTCTTTGGAAGATGCCTTGGAAATGATATTGGCGCTAGGAGAGATTACAGGAACAATTGATAAAGCCATGGAGCTAGCTAAGGCTATTCAGGATAAGTTTGATAATTTTCAAAAACCTGAAACTCAGGTAAATGTTGCTTATTTTATTTGGCAAAATCCATATATGGTTGTACGGGAAAATACTTTTGTAAATGATATGTTGAATCGTTGCGGTTTTGTAAATGTTTTTCAGGATAAAGGAAGATACCCAACTGTCACGGATGAAGAAATTGCAGATGCTCAACCTGACTTGATTCTATTATCATCTGAACCATTTCCATTTAAAGAAAAACATGTTACTGAAATTTGGGTAAACTGCCCAACGGCTAAGACTTTGCTTGTGGACGGAGAAATGTTTTCCTGGTACGGAAGCAGGTTGCTAAGATCAGTTGATTATTTCCAGAAAATTTTAGGTGAATTGGACTATGCCTGAGCGGTTGGCCCGCCAAAATTCATTGGAATTCCTTGAGGGGCTTCAGTTTCCTCAATTTTACCATGCAAAGACTCGAACTTACTAAGGTTATCTCCCAGAGCTTTCATTAATCTCTTGGCATGTTGTGGGGTAAGTAAAACTCTTGTTTTTACTTTTGCTTTGGGAACACCAGGCATTACTCTGATGAAGTCAATAACAAACTCAGCATTAGAATGTGTTATAATTGCTAAATTGGAATAAATACCATCTGCAATTTCTTCCGAAAGTTCGATATTCAATTGATTACCGTCTTGTTGCTGTTCTTCCGATTTGTTATTTTCTTCAGCCATAATTTTGATATTGGGTTTTAAAAATGAATAGCCGAAAAGTTAATTTAAACTATTCAGCTATTCACCTAAATTACTTTTAACTATTATTAGTTCTCCTTTAATTCTGCTTCTTTGCTCTTCTTTGTTCTTGTCTTAGTTGGCGCTCCGTTGGGATCAATATTATCCTTAATATCCTCTTTCTTAGCAGAAATTAAAGCTTCATATTCATCTTTAGAACCTACAATAAGTTTTTCATACTCTTTTAAGCCTGTACCTGCAGGAATTAAATGTCCAACAATTACATTTTCTTTCAAGCCCATAAGTTTGTCACTTTTTGCATTGACAGCAGCTTCATTAAGAACTTTTGTAGTTTCCTGGAATGATGCAGCGGAAATCCAGCTTCTTGTTCCGAGTGATGATCTAGTAATACCCTGAAGTAAAGGACTGGATGTCGAAGAAATTGCATCTCTAACTTCTATTAATTTCAAGTCTTTACGCTTAAGTTGAGAGTTCTCATCTCTTAGCTTACGTATTTCAAGTATTTGTCCTGCTTTTACGTTAGCACAATCACCAGCATCAACAACAACCATTTTTCCAAATATCCTGTCATTTTCTTCAAAGAATCTAAATCTATCAACTGCTTGTTTTTCAAGAAATACAGTATCTCCTGGATCCTCTATAGTTACTTTCTGCATCATTTGCCTTACAATAACCTCAATGTGCTTATCGTTTAACTTAACTCCTTGAAGTCTGTATACTTCCTGGATCTCATTTACAAGATATTCTTGAACCATAGTTGGGCCTTTAATAGCCAAAATATCTGCAGGAGTAATAGGCCCATCTGATAATGGAGTTCCTGATTTTACGTAATCATTATCTTGAACAAGGATGTGCTTAGAAAGTGCTACTAAATATTTCTTCACTTCACCATCTTTTGATTCAATGATAATCTCTCTGTTACCACGTTTAATTCCACCATAAGAAACAACACCGTCAATCTCTGAAATAACAGCAGGGTTGGATGGGTTTCTTGCTTCAAAAAGCTCTGTAACTCTTGGAAGACCACCGGTGATATCTCTAGTTTTACCAATAGCACGTGGAATCTTTACAATAACTTGTCCTGTTTGAACTTCATCTCCAATATTAACACTTATGTGAGCTCCTACAGGAATATTGTAACTCTTTAGTTCCTTATCTTTTGCTTTTTTATCCAAGATATGAATTACAGGGTTTTTGGTTTTATCTCTTGTCTCGATAATTACCTTTTCCTTATGACCTGTTTGCTCATCAGTTTCCTCTCTAAACGTTACTCCTTCTTCGATGAACTCAAAATCAATTTTACCACCGAATTCAGATATAATTACCGCGTTATATGGATCCCAAGAGCAGATAGTATCTCCTGCTTTAACCTTACCTTTATTTTTTACCTGGAGATGTGCTCCATAAGGGATGTTATATGTAATAAGGCCTTTCTTGCTTCCTGCTTCTTCAAGAATTCTAACTTCTCCTGATCTACTTAAAACAACATCACTAGTTTCTTCTTCACCTTTATACTTAACAGTTCTTACTTCATCAAATTCAAGTACACCGCCAAACTTTGCTGTGATCTGTGATTCTGCAGCAATATTCGATGCAGTACCACCAACGTGGAACGTTCTAAGTGTAAGTTGCGTTCCCGGTTCACCAATAGACTGAGCTGCAATTACACCAACTGCTTCACCTTTTTGAACCATTCTACCAGTTGCAAGATTTCTACCGTAGCATTTTGAGCAAATTCCTCTTTTTGCTTCACAAGTTAAAGGCGATCTAACCTCAACGGTTGAAATTGCTGTACTTGTAATCACGTTGGCCAACTCTTCATCTATCTGTGTTCCTGAATTACAAATTTGATCATTGGTCATTGGATCATAAATATCATGAACACATGTTCTACCTAGAATTCTGTCATATAAGGGTTCAATAATATCTTCGTTGTCTTTCAATGCAGAAATTACTAAACCTCTTAAGGTTCCACAATCCTCAATTTTAACTACAACGTCTTGTGCAACATCAACAAGTCTTCTGGTTAGGTAACCCGCATCTGCAGTTTTAAGCGCTGTATCCGCAAGACCCTTACGTGCACCGTGAGTAGAAATAAAGTACTCAAGGACAGAAAGACCTTCCTTAAAGTTAGATTGAATTGGATTTTCGATAATCTCTCCAGCGCTACCAGATTTTTGTGGTTTTGCCATCAAGCCTCTCATACCACTTAATTGTCTGATCTGTTCTCTTGATCCCCTTGCACCTGAATCAAGCATCATATAAACACTATTAAAACCATCCTTGTCTTCAGTAAGTTCCTTCATCAGGTTGTCAGTGATCTTTGTTGAAGAACGAGTCCAAATGTCAATGATCTGATTATATCTTTCATTGTTGGTGATCAATCCCATATTGTAATTTGCCAGAACTTCATCAACTTCCTCCTCTGCTTGTTCAATAAGTTTAGACTTAGAATCCGGGATTATTATATCTGAAAGGTTAAATGACAGACCTCCTTTGAATGAATAATAGAACCCCAGACCTTTAATATCGTCAAGGAATTGAGCAGCTCTAGCAATACCAGTTATTTTAACGATCTTACCAATTATATCTCTTAAAGATCTTTGTGTAAGAACCTCATTTATGTATCCCATCTCCTCAGGGACCTTTTGGTTGAATACTACACGTCCAACGGTAGTTTCTATTAACTGATTTTCAATTTCTCCTTCTTCATTTAAAACATTAACGCGAACCTTGATTATTGCATGAAGAACAACCTTCTGTTCGTTGAAGGCAATTGTTACTTCTTCTGGAGAGTAAAAAATAATACCTTCTCCCTTAATAGGTTCTTTTTTTGTACCTACCTTGCTCTTGGTCATATAGTAAAGGCCAAGAACCATGTCTTGTGATGGTACAGTTACAGGAGCACCATTAGCTGGGTTCAAAATGTTATTTGAAGCAAGCATCAACATTTGGGCTTCAGCTACAGCAGCATTTCCAAGTGGAACATGCACTGCCATTTGGTCACCATCAAAGTCAGCGTTAAATGCTGTACAAACTAATGGATGAAGTTGAATTGCTTTACCTTCAATAAGTTTTGGCTGAAAAGCCTGGATACCTAAACGGTGTAGAGTAGGAGCACGGTTCAGAAGAAGAGGATGTCCCTTCAATACATTCTCAAGTATATCCCAAATAATGGGATCTTTTCTGTCAACTATTTTCTTAGCTGATTTAACAGTCTTTACGATACCTCTTTCAATGATCTTCCTAATAACAAATGGCTTGAATAACTCTGCAGCCATGTCTTTAGGAATTCCACATTCATGAAGTTTAAGCTCAGGGCCTACAACAATCACAGACCTTCCTGAATAATCAACTCTTTTACCAAGTAGGTTTTGACGAAAACGTCCTTGTTTTCCTTTAAGAACATCACTTAATGATTTTAATGCTCTATTACCTTCTGATTTTACTGCACTTGATTTCTTAGAGTTGTCAAATAATGAATCAACAGCTTCTTGAAGCATCCTTTTTTCATTTCTAAGAATAACTTCAGGAGCTTTGATCTCTAATAATCTCTTTAACCTGTTATTTCTAATAATAACTCTTCTATAAAGGTCATTTAGGTCAGATGTAGCAAATCTTCCTCCATCAAGAGGAACTAATGGCCTTAATTCTGGTGGAATAACCGGTACTAGTTTAACGATCATCCATTCAGGCTTGTTTTCTAATCGTGTATTAGCTTCTCTAAATGCTTCAACGACACTAAGTCTCTTCAAAGCATCATGCTTTCTTTGCTGAGAAGTTTCAGTGGCTGCAGCATGTCTTAAATCATATGAGATTTGATCCAAGTTTAGTCTGCCCAATAACATTTCCAATGCCTCGGCTCCCATTTTAGCGATGAACTTGTTTGGATCATCGTTATCAAGGAGTTGATTTTCTTTTGGCAAAGTTTCAAGAATATCCAGGTATTCTTCTTCTGTAAGAAAATCCATATACTGAATGCCATCTGGTTCCTTAATACCAGCTTGAATAACTACATATCTTTCATAATAAATTATAAGATCCAGTTTTTTAGCTGGTAATCCCATTAAATAGCCGATCTTATTAGGTTGTGACTTGAAATACCAAATGTGAGCAACAGGAACAACCAAATTGATATGTCCTGTTCTTTCCCTTCTAACTTTCTTTTCAGTTACTTCTACACCACATCTATCACAGATAATCCCTTTATACCTGATTCTTTTATATTTTCCACAGTGACATTCCCAATCCTTAATAGGACCAAAAATCC
>JAESSM010000226.1 GCA_016764115.1 Bacteroidia bacterium
AAACCCTTTATTTTCAGTATTTTTGTTTATATGAACAAAGGGAAAATATGGCTAATAGTTGGGGTGATGATCTTGCTTGTTGCAGGGTTAACAACATTTCAACTTTATTGGATACACCATGCTTTCAAAGTAAAAGACCATCATTTTACACATTCTGTTAATACTTCCTTGAATCAAGTAGTTGGATCCATTGAAAGAGGTGAATGCGTATCGGCCATATCTTCATGTCTCAATTACCCGACAAGGAAAGCAATACAATTTCGTAAGCATCTTGATTCAAGTAATGTATTTCATAATTCCATCCAATCTCATATTTCAGCATTAAAGGATACTAATTCAGATCTATACTACCAGATCTATGTGAAAAAGAGAAGGGATAAAGCTGGAAACTCCTATAAATGCATTTGCATAAAAAGTCCAAAATCATGCCGAGTGCACTGTGGTTTTGCTACAATGAAAAAGAAAGGCAAGATCAAAACCCTAGGGCAAAGAATTAAAGAACTTATTAAAGGAAAAACTAATATTGTCGAAAATATTGTTGGTGAGCTTTTGAAGTTTGAAGTTGATATTGACATAAATGATCGAATCAATCCCAAGGTAATTGACTCGTTAATCGCTCAAAAACTTCGACAAAATGGTATTGATCTTGAGTATGATTATGGAATTTATGAAGAGGAATCTGATAAGTTCATATATCAGGATTCCTTGGCTGACTTGAACGCTTTAAAAAATAGCAAGTTCAGCGCTAGGTTATTCCCTAATGATATGTTTCTTTCCCCTAATTATTTAACACTGCATTTCCCTGATCAAAAGCAATATATTATCCGCGAAATGTCAGCCATTTTAGCGTCATCACTTGCACTAATTCTAGGTATCATATTATGTTTTTCTTATGCAGTAAAAACCATTTTAAAGCAAAAGAGATTGTCAGAAATGAAGAACGATTTTATCAATAATATGACCCATGAATTCAAAACACCAATTTCCACTATTTCATTGGCAAGTGAAGCATTGAAAGATCCGGAAATCACTAAAGATAAAGACCGACTAGAAAGATTAAGCAATGTTATATACGATGAAAACAAAAGGCTTAGTGGTCAAACCGAGAAAATCCTGCAAATGGCAGTACTTGAGAAAGGAAATCAGCAATTAAGTTTAGTAGATGTTGATCTTCATGAATTGATCTTAAATACTATTAAGTGTACTAAACTTCAAATTGAAGAAAAAAATGGATCGGTTACTTCAAGGTTAGAAGCTAAGAATTTCATCATTCAAGCAGATAAAACACACATAATGAATGTTCTGCGAAATTTGTTTGACAATTCCATTAAATACACCAAAGAAAATCCAAACATCGTAATTTCTTCAAAAAATGTAAACAATGGAGTACTTTTAACCGTAAATGATAATGGTATTGGTATCAGCAAGGAAGATCAAAAAAATATTTTTGATAAATTTTATAGAGTTTCAACCGGCAACTTGCATGATGTTAAAGGATTTGGTTTAGGACTAAGTTATGTCCATAACATTGTTAAGTCACACAAAGGTGAAATAACTGTTGAAAGTAAATTAGACAATGGAAGTACTTTTGAACTTTTCTTTCCGTTTCAAATAACCTAAAAACTCCGCTATGCCTGAGAAAATCAAAATACTATTAGCTGAAGATGATCCCAGTCTCGGAACTATTTTCACTGAATACCTACAATTAAAAGGGTTTGAAGTCACACTGTGTATTGATGGAGAGCTCGGCCTTGAAGAGTTCAAAAAATCTATTTACGATCTTTGTATCCTGGATATCATGATGCCAAAGATGGATGGTTTCACATTAGCCAAAGAAATTCGTTCAATGAATAAAAATGTACCATTCATCTTTCTCACTGCAAAATCTATGAGAGAAGATAAAATACAAGGTTTTGAGCTAGGAGCTGACGACTACATCACAAAGCCTTTTATTATGGAAGAACTCCTTTTAAGGATCAAAGCTATACTACGAAGAACAAGTGGTGGCAAAGATGGAAAAGCCAACAATACATTTGAAGTAGGTAAATATAATTTTGATGCTAGTCAGCAAATGCTTGAAATCAACAAAAAAGAACAACACCTCACTACCAAAGAATCTGAACTTCTCAAAATGCTTTGTTTGAATGTTAATGAAGTATTAAAGCGTGAAGTTGCATTGAAAATGATATGGGGAGATGATGATTACTTCACAGCAAGAAGTATGGACGTATTTATTACCAAGCTTCGCAAATACCTTTCTGGAGATTCGAATATTCAAATCATGAATGTGCACGGCCAAGGATTTAAACTTCTGGTTAGCGCATAAAAAAAGAAGCCGCTAATAACAATTAACGACTTCTTAAAAACTTAACAGCCCAATATTATTCAACTACAACTTTCTTGGTTAAACTCTTATCACCTGAAACAATATTCAAGAAATAGATTCCCTTGTTTGCTTCTGGAATTGAAATTTTACCATTATAATTTCCAGCGAAGTCTTTTACTTTTTCCTTGTAAACTACCTTTCCGGAGATATCAGAAATAGTAATGACAACTTTACCATTTTCTTCAGAAGGTAGATTAAAGTTTAAATTAAATTCTCCATTGTTTGGATTTGGATAAAATTCCAAGGTTTCTGGATCTAATACATTCTCTTTAAGAATAGACTCATCCAAATTCTCTTTTTGTTTACCACTCTTACCTTTCTCACATTTCTCTTTTAAAGACTTGCAGCATCCCTTCTTATTTTCATCACTACACATCATTGTGCAACATTTTATAATGCACCTTCTCTCTTCTAGACTGCAGTTTTCCATATATTCCTTGCAATGCTTTATTAGAAGTTCTTTGTCCATACCATTAAACTTCTTGCAGTGTTCTTTCAAAACTTTTTTACATTTGGGAGGAATAGAGTGAATTAACTTTTCAATATCCAGGTTCTCTAAGATCTTTTCATGATCCAACTCATCCAATGAACCACTTTTGATAACAATAACTTTATTGGTAATGTGACTTTCTCCTTCAGCATTGTTATCTGAAATATCAATATCTAACTTTTTTAGAAGTGCTTCAAGATCCTCAACATCACTACTAATTGTTTGTTCATCTACATCAATTCTTCCATCATCCGTGATTCTCACCACTTTTACCTGGTAAGTATTTTCTTCAACATTTTGTGCAGAAACATTAATTGAAACAAGACCAATTAACAGCATCATTGCACTTGCAAATAAGAATCTGAACTTTCTGCTTAATTCAAACTCCTTGATAATACCCGAGACCAATTGTGATCTGAGTTTACTCCATTTTTTAAAATTTTTTGTTTTCATTTTTCTTTTGATTTTACCCAATGGGTGATTAATAATATATTGATAATACAAACATACACCCTAAGGAAACCACATGTAGTTAATCAGAAGTTAACGTCTGTTAAAAGATGTTAACCGCTTCTCAACGGATCATAAATAATTATGTCATTAATCGTTATGTTATTATTTTTGACACAGATCAAACAAACATGTTCAGGTACATAATTTCAGGAATAATAGGCATGACGGTAAGCTTGGTTTGCATTTTACCGCCGATCATTCATTTTGTAACAGGGCCACTTGCTCCATTTATTGGTGGCATAGTTGGAGGACTTAGGGTGAAATCAAATAAGAAAGGTGCTGTGGTTATTGGCCTTACAATTGGAATACTTTTATCAGGTGTAATTTTTTCTATTGGTATGCTAATAAACTCACTTGGAGTTTCTCTTCCATCTATAATTTCTGATTATGCATCAAAAGATATCATCAATACTTCCAATCTTGTCAAATTAGCTACACTAATATTTATTTACTCAAGTGTTCTAGGTTCGATAGGAGCAATTATAGCAGGAAAGATCAAAAAGTAACTTCTCTATAAAAATATTTTCCTTTAAAGTAACCTTTCCTTAAGAGTGTCGTACAATATTTTTAAATCCCTTTTCTTTTAATTATTTAATTTTATCTTATTTACAACTTGTAAAATATAATTGCATAGATCAATTATTATTTGTATTTTTGCATCGCAATCCCAAACAAAACTAAAATAATAATCTTTTCACGAAACCCTATTATGCTTACCAAGCCTGCAAGAAAACTATTCTTTCTGATCATCGGAGCATTATTAATTAGCTTTGCTCTTCCTAGTTGTACACATACTATGTCTCAATGTGGCATGACAAAAAAACAAAGTAAAAAGATACGAAAACAGGTGAGAAGTTGGGGCGTCAATATGTAGGTTGGTTAGAAATCATAACAACCTATTCCTAATTTTCTGAACAACTGCTGTGACCCAGTAGGACCTTTACCTGGCTTATTTGCTTTTCCACCGGTCTTCTTATTTTTGTTTATAAGGAACTTAATAGACATATAAAAATCATAACCCGAAAAATCTCTTTTCAAAAAGAGACTGCTTAACTTATCTGTGCCTATTACAAGAAATGCAATGCGAGTTGCAACTCCGAGCCTAGGCTCTCTGTATTCGTACAAAACAAATGGGAAATGGAGTTCAAACAGTTTAGTTTCTAAGCGAGGAGTAATTGTAAGTATATTTGATCTATCTACGCCGGGTATAAGGCTATACGTTGGTTTTCTTCTATGCAACCGTTGTACTACTGTTGAGTTTATATAAACCCTATCAGTTAACTGGTAATCAAATTGCAAACTTGCAGCCAATGGTAGCTTCATTTTAAATTTATTATCCTCTTCGGTATAATAATAATCCTGATAAAATTTACCACTGACAAATGTGTCCAGGTCTGCGACCGTATTCCAAGTCAATGAATCTCCTCTATGAAAAAATGCACTTCCATAATCAATCCGAAGCTGTTTAGCATTAGTGACGAATTTGATCCTTCCCAAATCCAATAAAGAAGCACCTATTTTCCATATATAATTATTTGGACCGTTAGTTTTAGTATATGTAATTCCCAGATCTAATCCTTTTCCCTTTCCTTTTTTTAAGTTACCCAGCTGAAATGAAAATGGATCTGTGTATCCATAACTTGCTGTTGAGGTATCCACCCATTTAAAGGTGTTAGGTTGAACAGTATCCGTAGTTATATAATAATACAGGCCTTCACTCAAAACAAAACCGGATAAATAACCATAAAGAAACTTAAAAGTTAGTCCCGCATTTAACCTATAATCTCTGTCTTCATATAAAACACGTCCATAACTAAATCCTAATTCTGACCAACTCATTAAATTAAATCTAAAATCAGGTACTTCCCTCCATGTATTCCATTGAGGTCTATAACCAACACCTTCAAAACCAAATTTCGCAAAATCATATGGAACATTACGTAAACTCATTCCCATTCTCAATGCATTATGAAAACCAAAACTGTCCTTATCTAAAGAAACCATAAATGATGGTCCACGTAATAAGAGATCCATATAAGCTGTTTTATCTTTTTTATCATAAACATCCTTGATATTAAAAGTAGAAGTTTCCGCATCCCAAATCACATTTTTTTCATTATAGATCATTGGGCCTCCAACTGTTTTCATAAACCCTAAGACACCAAATAGATTAGTTCTTTGAACATATACATAATTGTTATCCATGAAGGTACCAATCGTTAAAAGACTGATCTCAGCATCGAAAGGAGTTTTAACAATAGAGCTTGGGTTTATCATTGTTCCATTGGACCCAGCATAATTACTATTGACAATACCCATTCTCTCCTGACAAAAAGAAGCTGGATTCCGAAAATTATCAGGAAAACTATTGGAGTAAGTCGTTTTATGGTCATATCAATTAAACACTAAATACGCAACTATGTAAATAATGTTGATAATCAAACCAAATTTTTAATGGTTTAACTAGATATAAACGCATAAACAACATAACATACTTTGGCTTTTAGAAATAATTATAGAATCTTTCGTTGAATATAGCCATACTCTTGACTTTATCGCTTATTTCAGGGTATATTTGCATATAGAAATTTGCTTACCGATAATTATTAGGAAATGAGAAAAGTAATAAGGGTGTTGTTTCTATTAGTTGTGTTGACATTTACATACACTTTAATTTATTCAGTATTTATATAGATCAACCAATCAAATTGAAAAACTCAAAAACCGCTTATAAATAAGCGGTTTTTTTTATTCCCAAAATAGCGCATTTCTTAGTTCTATACTAAGTAACCCTTACAATTAGTTGCTTTCCGAAAAATAGGTACATTTTAAACTATGTAAGGAACCAGTGCATTTTCTATCAACTATCCATTATTATATTCGTATTTAATAATAAATAATAAGAATTACAGATGTTTATGCTGATTTTATAGTATAAATGGATCAACACTCCGAATTAAAAAACTATGACAATAGCCATCCGACTACCGCGAAAGATCGAACTGTAATCTATTAATGATGGCGTTTCAATAGATGGAGATTATACTGTAACCATTGCCGCAAATGCGGAATGCAACTCTTTAACAATAGTGGCTCCAATAGGGAATGGCAATAAAGTAGCTTCGGTACAATTAAATGATGGTATAACACTAGATGTAAGAAATAACTTGCTAGTTGACGGTATTTCGGACGGAACTAATAAAATTGGAAAGGCATCTTTAACACTGTTAGGTAGTGCCGTGTTAATGGTATGCATTTTAATAATATAAACGTGGACAATACCAGTAGCGAAGGAGTTACTTTAGCCGGTAAAATTTCTCCTTCCTACACCACCGGTAATTTAACTATCCGAGATGGATATAGCCAATCTTGCATTAGCAAATTACAATGGTGTGCTGTGGATTAGATGCGAGCACAGATATTGATATTGTGGGGGATGTAAACTCCGGAACCATAAGTGCTGACATTGTCGGTGCTTATGGACCGGTTGCTGTTGCTTACCAAACTGTAGATGATGGTAGTGACCCTGGAAATGAAGGAGATCCCACAACTGGTGGTGATTAAAAGTCATTGAAATAAATGGAACAGGCTCTAGTCTATTTGCTCTTGATCCATCCAACAAACTATCCTCAGGAGTGTATTACATTACAGGAACCAGCAATAACAAATACTATCAGCAAAGATTAATAATAGAATAAGCCCCAAAATATTGAAATGGAAGAAGCACCGCTTTAAGCGGTGCTTTTTTTGTGCACTCAATTAGAAAAATGTTCTATTTTTGATCTATATGCATCCACGGTTTTGGTTTTTCGGTACACTATTTATTATCCTTATTGCAATTGATATCTATGCTTTTCAAGCTGTTAAATCAATAAGCAACGGATACGCTTCATTTACAAAGAAAATAATCTACACAATCTATTGGCTCTTTACATTGGTCTTATTTCTTTCCATTACTTCATACCTTATCGGTTGGTATGAACTTCTGAGCAAAACACTTCAAACGTTTATAAGAGCTGGTTTATTCATTATTTATTTTTCTAAGATCTTCCTCGTTTGCTTTGTAATTATTGATGACATCATAAGGCTATTTACGTGGTCATACCAGAAAATATCATTATTGTTTAATCAAGGGGAAACAATTTCCTCGTCAGGGAACAAAATAACCCGCTCAGATTTTTTGATGAAAACTGGAATTATTGTTGCCTCTATACCGCTAACTGCAATGACATGGGGTATAGCTTCAGGTGCTTATGACTATCGAATTCGAAAACGAACTATCTCTCTTCCTAACCTCCCCAAAGCATTTGATGGAATTCGCATCGTTCAATTATCTGATATTCATTCCGGAAGTTTTTACAATAAAAATGCTGTGATGGGTGGAATCGAAATGGCAATGAATGAAAAACCGGATATCATCTTCTTTACCGGTGACCTGGTGAATAATGATTCCCATGAGGTCGAAGATTACATTAACGTATTTGACAAAGTAAAAGCTCCTCTTGGAGTTTATTCTATTTTAGGAAACCACGACTATGGAGATTACAAGCAATGGAGTTCACCAAAAGCCAAGATCAAAAATTTAGAAGACCTTAAAGATGCACATAAATTGTTAGGCTGGGACTTATTGCTAAACGAAAACAGGATTATAGAACAAGGTGGTGATAAACTTGCAATAATTGGAATAGAGAATTGGAGTGCGGTCGGAAATTTTCAAAAATATGGAAAGATTGATCAGGCTGTAATTGGAACCGAAGAATGCTCAACGAAATTACTCCTTACACACGACCCAAGTCAATGGGAAGCACAAGTATTAAAGAACCATAAAGACATTGATATTAGTTTTGCGGGCCATACTCATGGAATGCAATTTGGTGTTGAAATTGGTAATTTCAGATGGAGTCCGGTGCAATATGTTTACAAACAATGGGCTGATCTGTATCAGGAACATTCACAATACCTTTATGTAAACAGAGGGTTCGGGTTTATTGGCTATCCAGGAAGGGTTGGAATATTACCTGAAATAACCGTCATGGAATTAAAAAGAGCATAAATGAATTATCTCTCCCATTTTTATATGGATATAGATCATCCTGATCCTTATTTCCAATTTGGAACAATCCTTCCTGACTTGATTAGAAGTGTTGATAGAAAGTTACGAATCCCTAAGAGTTTATTACTTACTACTGATGGAAATGACAATATTCAACAGTTGAGTTTAGGATGTAATAGACATTTTGAAGTTGATGATTTATTTCACAATTCCAATTTCTTCAGGGAACATACATCCCAAATTAAAACACTACTATACGAGAGAAATTTACAAAACCCAAAATTAAAAACCCATCTTCTGGCTCATGTGTTATTAGAATTAATGCTTGACAGACTTCTCATCAAATTGGATATAACAATTTGTGATCGGTTCTATGTCTGTCTCAAAAAAGTGGAATATGATAATTTAAATATTTTACTTAATAAAATCTCTTATTATGATCATCAACTGTTATGTGATTATCTGGATAGATTTCAACAATCTCAATACCTCTATAGCTATGAATTTAATGACAAGATCATTTTTGCCTTGAACAGAATATTTTCAAGAGTTGGGATCAATGACCTGCTTAAAGGATATGAACACGATTTTTTGAACTTTATCGAAGAAGTAGAAGTAATCATCAAAAAGGATTTTGAAAATATGTTCACAACACTATCAAAACAAATAGCAAAAGAATCACCCTACCTTAAAACACCTCATTGAAACTGACCTCCCCTGATAACCTTCAAAAATAAATTCTAAAGGTTCGTTCTTATCACACATGCCTAATACGTATAGCATTGGAAGATAATGGTCATTAGTGGGGTGTGCTTTATTTGCCGCAGATCCTATTTGCTGGTAATTTATCAACGCCTTAAAATTCCTATTTTCTAACCGGGCCTTTACATAAGCATCAAATTGAACTGCCCAATCATATGGTTCACCATCAAGGTTTTGAAAATCCATTTTTATAAGATTGTGAACTAAATTCCCACTTCCGATAACCAATACTCCTTTGTTCCTTAATTCTCTTAATACTTTCCCAATTTCAAAATGATAGCCCAATCCGTTATTATAATCAATACTCAACTGAAAAACAGGGATATCTGCATTTGGATAAATGTGCCTCATAACACTCCAGGTACCATGATCCAATCCCCAACTTTCATCCCAGCCCAAGGGATTTTGATTTGCTAAGTCCATTACTTCCTTCGCAAATTTCGGAGAACCACCGCAGGGATATTTTACCTGAGATAACTTTTCTGGAAAACCGTAGAAATCATAAATCAATTTTGGCTTATCCACCCCACAAACATAGGTTCCTTTTGTCAGCCAATGTGCTGAAACACTCATTATAGCTTTGGGTTTCGGAATTGTCTTTCCTAATCCTTTTAACATTCTGGTAAAAGAATTATCCTCAATAGCATTCATTGGTGATCCGTGTCCAATGAACAACAGCGGCATTGGTGCCTCCTGTTCAGGTATTGCTTCCATCTCTTTGGCAAAAGATCTCAACCCAATAACTGAAATCAATGCTCCGGTTCCCAATAATTTCATAAAAGAAGAACGCTTCATATTTTATAAAATTAAAGATTTTAAATTAAAAGATTTTAAAATTACGGCTATAAGATAAAGCTAAATCACGTTTATAAACTTCAAATTTTACATCTCAATTAAAAATACTTACTTTGTTTAAGAAACCGATAACCAACAAATCATAAGTACCAACAATAATAAATGATCTCACATATAAACGGCAAATTATTAGAAAAAAATCCAGCGTATTCAATAATTGAATGCGGAGGAATAGGATATCATATCAAAATATCTCTAAATACTTTTTCCAAAATACCAGATCAGGAAAACTGCAAACTACTTACTCATTTATCCATTAAAGAGGATTCCCATACCTTGTATGGTTTTTATGAGGATGCCGAACGTAAGTTGTTCAGGCACTTGATATCCGTTTCAGGAGTTGGCCCAAATACTGCCATCATGATGTTGTCTTCTTTATCACCTACGGAAATTGTTAATGCTATATTAACTGATAATGTCGCTTTAATAAAGAGTATTAAAGGGATAGGCCCGAAATCCGCTCAAAGATTAATTCTTGAATTGAAGGACAAGCTCATCAAAGAAGATCACGAAATAACTGCATCTGTCCAAATTCAACACACTTCGGCAAAAACCGAGGCGTTATCTGCTTTAGAAACACTTGGATTTGCCCGTTCCTCTTCAGAAAAAGTTATAGATGAAATTATCAAAAGTAATGATGAAGAGTTGGCAGTTGAAGAATTGATAAAAACGTCCTTGAAGAGGTTATAACAAGTCAACTCCACAATTGGCTGATTTCAAGCGCTTTGCAACCTACCATTTACAATATTTAAATTATACTTACACGTTTACAATTAATAGAAGAAATCATCGTTATAAATCATTGTCCATAAGTATGTTCTAGGGATGGTAAATTATAGCACAAATTATCTTCTAAACCATTTGCAGAAAATCCCTTCTGTATGCTGTCTTGCAACCTTGCTTTTACTAGTAATAAGCAACAATTCTTTTGCCTTTCTTACACTTGAAGATGATTCCACCAAGTCAGATACAATTACCAACGATGACTTGATCTATCCCATAAGGGATTCAAGAAACGATCCTGCCTCCAATACTTATTACAACCCATTCGACCTTAAAGATCCATCCAACATTGAAAAGAATATTGAATATGATCCAGAAACGAAACAATACATCATTACTGAAAAATTAGGTAAGGATTTCTACAAGAATCCATATTTCATTTCATTCGATGATTACCTGAAATACCAGGCAGAAAAATCCAAGAAAGACTATTGGCAAAAGCGCACCAAGGCAACGAGCATGCTGGAACGCAAAAGTCTCTTACCAAAGCTTCAAGTAGAAAGCGAAGTTTTCGACAGAATATTTGGAGGTAGTACCGTTGATATCCGCCCCCAAGGTTCAGCGGAATTGATATTTTCCGGTGACTTTCATAGAATAGACAATCCTGCCCTAAGCGACAGACTCAAAAAAACTGGTGGTTTCAAATTTGATGAGAACATTCAAATGAACTTGATGGGGCAAGTAGGTGAAAAGTTAAGAATTACTACGAACTATAATACTAAAGCCAATTTTGACTTCGAAAATCAAATGAGGTTGGAATATACAGGTTATGAAGATGAGATCATTCAAAAGATAGAAGCTGGAAATGTTGGTCTGCCATTAAAAGGAACTTTGATTACAGGAAGCCAGAGCCTTTTTGGAATTAAAACTCAGCTTAGATTTGGAAGACTTACAGTTACTAATGTTCTTTCTCAGCAAAAGAGTGAAACAGAAACAATAAAAGTAGAAGCCGGTGCCCAAATAACTGATTTCGAAATGACTGCTGATGAATATGAAGCAAATAAACACTATTTCCTTAATCAATATTTCAGAAATAATTATAACGAAGCATTAAGCAAATTACCAACAATAGCTTCCCAGGTAAATATTACAAAAATTGAAATTTGGGTAACCAATACCCAATTTGAAAATGAACAAACCACAAGGGATATCGCTGCTTTTATGGACTTGGGAGAAAACTCTCCTTACGCTTCTGTTTTTACTGGTTCATCAAAGCAATTTCCAGATAATACTTCGAATGATTTGATGACTCTTTTAAATGCCAATCCTGACTCAAGATACACACAAGATGTTAATGATGTACTTGCAGGATTTGACCCAGGAAATTTTTCTGCGGGTTTAGACTTTGTTAAGCTGGAAAATGCAAGAAAACTTAAGGAAAGAGAATTTAAGTTCCACCCTAAACTTGGATACATTTCATTGAATTTTGCATTAAATTCGGATGAGGTCTTGGCAGTGGCTTATGAATTTACTGCAAATGGAAATCCTTATAAAGTAGGTGAATTTGCAGCTGATGTACTACCTGACCCAGATAGAGATAAAGTACTTTTTGTTAAACTATTAAAAAGCCCCATAACCAGAACTGATATCCCTCTTTGGGAATTGATGATGAAGAACATCTATGCTATGGGAGCATATAATTTGCAAAGGGATAATTTTAAACTGGATGTAATTTATGAAGATGACATTTCCGGAGCTGACATGCCATTCATTCCCCTGCCTAAGCTCAATACAATTCCATTAATTCAATTATTTAATCTGGATAATCTAAACACCCAAAACGACCCTAACCCAGATGGTATTTTCGATTTTGTTGAAGGCATTACCATTAATACATCCAATGGGCGAATCATATTCCCTGTAATTGAACCTTTTGGAAGCGACTTAAGAGCTCAGTTCAAAAAGAATGGATTAAAAGACGAAAAGGCTGACGATTATGCTTATGACGCATTGTATGATTCTACAAAGTATTCCGCACAGCAACAGGCAGAATTCAATAAGTTTAAAATGGTAGGAACTTACCAATCAACAAACAGCTCTGAAATAAGTTTAGGTGCGATGAACATTCCCAAAGGTTCAGTAACAGTTTTGGCAGGTGGAAGAAAGCTGGATGAAGGACAAGATTATACAATTGATTATTTATTAGGTCGGGTAACTATCACCAATGACCAAATCCTAAATTCAGGACAGCCAATACAAATTAAATTCGATAACAATCTGTATTTCTCTGTCAAGCAAAAGTCATTACTTGCTTCACGATTTGATTACCAAATTTCTGAAAACTTCAATGTTGGAGGAACTGCCCTAAAACTAACTGAAAGGCCGCTAACCGAAAAAGTTAATACCGGTGACGAGCCAATATCTAACCTGATTTGGGGATTAGACGGAAATTACCAAACCGAATCCAGGTTTTTAACTCATTTGGTTGATAAATTACCATTCATAGACACCAAAGCCCCTTCATCTATTAATGTATCCGGTGAATTTGCACAACTAAAACCTGGTCATTCTAAATTCATTGAATTGGATAAAGAACCTACAGCCTATATTGATGACTTTGAAGCATCTGAATCTCCAATTGATATGAAGCAGCCGTTCCCTTGGGTTATTGCAAGCACCCCTCGTTTATTTCCAGAGTCAGGTTTAACCAATGATCTGCAATATGGTTTTAACAGGGCACGATTGTCCTGGTACTATATTGATCCCATTTTCTACCGAAGTAATTTAAGTACTCCTAAGCATATCAAAGATGATGTAACACAACTTTCCAATCACTATGTAAGGGAAGTTATTGAAAGTGATATCTGGCCAAACAAACAAGCCCCGTCCGGGCAAACAATCGCAGTTCCTGTTTTGAATATGGTGTACTATCCCAAAGAAAAAGGACCTTATAACTACGATGTAGATGGAACAAAAGATGATGGCTCTTTAAAAAATCCTGAACAGCGCTGGGGTGGAATTATGCGGGATCTAATAACCAACGATTTTGAAGCAGCTAATGTAGAATTTATTGAATTTTGGCTGATGGATCCTTTTGTTTATGATTCAACCGGATCAGGGGGGGACTTGTATTTCAATCTTGGAAATATTTCAGAAGATGTGCTGAAAGATTCAAGAAAATTATTTGAGAACGGACTACCAAAAAACACTGCTGATACTTCAAGCATTCAAACGACAAACTGGGGAAGAATTCCAAAAGGAAAAGTAATTACCAATTCATTTGATACAGATCTTGGTGCGAGAAAAGCGCAAGATGTTGGTTTTGACGGATTAGGAGATGACCTTGAGGTAAAATCTTTCGCAACCTATCTGGAAGATATCAAAGCGCTGCATGGAGCAAGTTCAATTGCACATACAAAGGCCCAAAGTGATCCTTCTACAGATAACTACCATTACTTTAGAGGAAACGATTATGACGATGTGGAAAAAAACATCCTGAGCAGATACAAAATGTACAACGGACTTGAGGGTAACTCCCCCACTGCTGAGCAATCCAAAGAAGAACAAGGGGTAGATTACCCAACTGCTGCAACTAACAGGCCCGATGGAGAGGACATTAATAAGGACAACACTTTAAGTGAAATAGAAGGGTATTTTCAATATAAAGTACAAATTAAACCCAGCCAAATGGAAGTTGGCAAAAACTTTATCACCAGCTTTATTGAAGAAGATGTTACTACTATTAATGGGCAAAAACATAAAGTTAAATGGTACCAATTCAAAATACCCGTAAGAAAACCCGATGAAATAGTTGGTAACATTCAGGATTTTAAATCAATTCGATTTGTTAGAATGTTCTTGACTAATTTTAGAGATAGCGTTGTACTTAGGTTTGCTAAACTACAATTTTTGAGAAGTGAATGGAGAAAGTATGTTTCCGAACTTAGCGATCCGGGGGAGCTAATTAGTGATGATGATTTCGGTGGAACCAAGTTTGATGTTTCAACAGTAGATATAGAAGAAAACGGAAGTAAAGAACCTGTAAATTATGTACTTCCTCCCGGCTTCGACAGATTAAAGGATTATTTGGACCCTGCATTGAGAGAATTAAACGAGCAATCACTTTCAATGTCCATTTGCAACTTACATGATGGGGATTCAAAAGCAATTTATAAAAATTTAAGGCTTGACTTACGTACCTATAAGAATATCAAAATGTTCATTCATGGTGAAGGAGAAGACTTACGGGATGGTGACTTGACGGTTTTTGTAAGATTAGGAACCGATTTTACAAGCAATTATTACGAATACGAGATACCGTTAAAAATTACACCTCCCGGATCTTATTTCAATGACGATGAATCAGACAGAAAAATAGTATGGCCAGCGGAAAACCATTTGGAACTACCACTGGAGATATTACGTCAAGTTAAATTAGCGAGAGATGTAGCGGTGA
>JAESSM010000083.1 GCA_016764115.1 Bacteroidia bacterium
GATTCCTCAACTCCAGGAGCTTTGTAGGTAACTGTGAAATTTGAAACAGCATCTGTTCCAAAATTTTGAATAGTTACTTTTACAGTATCACCACTTCCATAACTACAATTTAAAGCAGGCGCATCTATTGAAATAACCCCAATATCAATTTTAGGAACTGTATCAACCTCAATTTCATCAATAATTACAGCGTAACTGTTGATTCCTGTAATAATATGAAAACCCAGGTGATAATCCCCAGGTTGAGCAACGGTAATGTTTGCATTTTCATAAGTGTCATAACCATTAGCAGTTGTAACATTCCAGTTGTTAATTACAATTGTCATTGAATCAGGATCAGCCGCCCTTCCCAGCATAATATCAAAACCTTCATCAGAAAATGGATAATAATCAAACGTTAATTTATAGGTAACCCCAGTGTCGAGGAACAAACATTGGGTATAGAACCAATCATCAGCTACACCTGTGTAAAATGGACTTGTGTTATCATTAAAATATAACATATAACCATCACCAGCTCTTGCAAAATTAGGGTTACCTGTAACCTGGCCCCAGCCCCAGCCATCACCATTTGCATCTTCAACACCCCATTTGTAGTCCTCTTCTATAACTTCAAACCCTAAATTAAATGTGCCATCTGTTACAACATGCGATCCATTAGTAGCTTTTGCATCAAAGAAGATTGAATCGTTATTCGTAAAATCATCTCCAGCTAACATCGTGAATACGGAAAAATCAGTGGTTTTATCACTATTAAAGTTGATCGTTTTTGGAATTACGTAATAGATCGTACTATCAGGAGGTATGGTATCAGAAATAGTATATGTATTAGCTACACCAAAATTCTTTGAAAAACCTATTGTTAGGCCGAAAACTGTGTCATTACCCAAGTTAGTAATTTCTACTCGTATAGAATCTGCATATTGATCACAATACAACGGATCATGGTCACTCATATCTGTGATAGAAACATCCTTAATTTCAGGCTCATAAATTCTAAAGTCATCAATAAACCAGTAGTAATCATAGTCCCCTTCCCACATAAATCGAAACCAAACTTTAGGCTCATTGGCAGCAAAACCAGAAATATCTCCGCCTGTATTATCTGCATTATCAGTACCTCTGTTAATGCCCAATCCTGCATGAGCAGTAAATATGGTATCCCAATTTGTACTATCTGTACTAACTAACAAATACCCTTTATTGTTGATGTGCCTTTTGAAATAGTGATTTAATTCCCCGTAAACAAAAGTATTCGTACTACAGTTGATAACGGGTGTAGTCAAAAATGAAAGTTCTCCTCCATAACTCATCCCCTGACCGTCACTATCAAACATAACATATCCATCAGCCGATGACGATGTTACCGGATCTAGAGTTGCAGGAAATTCTCCATTACTCATTCCACTATTCCATTGCCACACCAACCCTGTATCATTCATGTCTACGTTTGACCATCCTGCAGGAATTGAATCGGCACTAGAAAAGTCTTCAGAAAAAATCTCTATTGGAAAAGCAGACGCAGACCTGGTATTAAGTTTCCTGCTATTTATTGCATGAAAAATAGTTTTAGAAGTGCTTTTTATAGAGGTCGATGATCTCTTAATTGATTGCGTTGGAAGAAACCCTCTTGTTGAATAAGGGGTTGGTACCAAAGTCTTTTTATTTGACCTTTGCTTATCCAGATAAATAGCGTTCTTGATAATATTGTTTTTGGAATTAACTCGAGTTTTAGCTTTTACCGGTTTTTGAGTGGTTTTTAATCCAGCTACTTGTTTCGTTGTCGGAACTTGAGCAAAAACTGAATTGCAAAAAATAACGGCTAAAACAATAGACCATCCTTTTACACTTCCTTTAAAATTAGGTAGAGATTTTTTCATGGTTACCTTATAATTTTGGTATTAATTTTAATTTTGAATACGTACAGAAGTTAGCTGTTTCTTATTAACCCATTCGTCCTAAGGGGCTGATATGTCAGGACCCGCATTCTCCATTGTTTGAAGAGTTACACAATAAACGACTTTTTTAGAAGAATTCCAAGAAAGAATTAGAATTTGTCAGAAGTCTAACAAAATTGCTGTCACAAAACAATTTCATAGTGAGAATTCGGCCTAAAATAGAGGGATATTCTTATAAATTATTGTACTTATTCATTGTTGAATCTACACCATTGGTTACAAAACTTTCTATGGTCTCAATGCCAGAATTTAGCTTAGCCAGAACAACTGAATACTCTTCATCTGTCCATTCACCTAGTACGTGATCAACTTGTTGCCCTCTGCCAAAATCATCTCCAATACCCATCCTCAAACGAGCATATTTATCCGAACTTAAATATTGAGCAATTGATTTTAAGCCGTTATGGCCACCATCACTCCCTTTAGACCTAACTCTAATTTTTCCTAAAGGCAGACTTAGATCATCCAATACTACGATAAGATTGGACAGTGGTATTTTGAGTTGTTGTAACCAATAATTGATCGCTTTTCCGCTAAGATTCATGTAAGTAGTTGGCTTAATTATATGAAGCTGCTTCCCTTTATATTTAATAAGGGTTTTATATGAATGTCTTGCTTGTTCAAATTGGACATCATATTTATCAGCCATAGCATCAGCTATCAAAAAGCCTATGTTATGTCTTGTTTTAACATACTCTATTCCAGGATTTCCTAATGCTGTTATTAGATATTTCAATTTATTAAATCAAATATAACTAATAAGTGTCTAGAGTTCGAAGTGCCTAAAATGCCTAAAGTTTTAGCATTCCTGCCAATTGATGTAAAATAGGGAAAGATTTTCATGTCTCTACTATAATTATTTATATTCCATGAGAACCAATCCATCGTCAATTAACTTTAGGCACTTCAAACTTTAGCTCACTTTAAATACTGATTAGTAACAATCAAAATTATATGCAATATAGATACAAAAAAAGAAGGCCAGGAAATATCCAAGCCTTCTTTTGATCATTATGTGAAAATAAATAATTTCGTTATTTTCCTTTTTTGGATTTCTCTTCACCACCTTCAGTTGGTTTTGCTTCACCACCTTCGGATTTAGGAGTTTCTCCTTCTTTAGCTTCACCAGAAGGTTTTTCTCCTTCAGCTCCCTCTTCACCTTCTTCTCCTTCTTCTCCTTCTTCTCCTTCTTCAGTTTCTGGCTCTTCTCCAAGGTCAAGTCCTCTAGGAGTAGCAATTGTTACAATAGGATTGGAAGCTGAATTCAATATTTCTAAATTTGGAATTGAAAGATCTCCAACTTTTATAGAATCCCCTAAGTCCATACTTTCAAGGTTTACTTCAATATTATCAGGTAAAAATTCAGGTAAAGCCTTTACTTTCAACTTTCTAAGTTTATGTCTTACTTTACCACCTTCTAATTCACCTGGAGCTTTACCCAAAAGTTTAACAGGTATATCTATCTTAATAGCCCTTCCTGTTGTTAGTGTTAAGAAGTCAGCATGTTCAATTAGGTCAGACACCGGATGAAACTGAAGAGCTTGCACAATCGCTTTGTACTCCTTTCCTTCAATATCAAGTAAAACCTGGTAAGCTCTATCGGTATAAACTAAATTTTTAAAATCCTGTTCATAAACTGAAAAATGCACTTGTTCTTTTTCACCATATAGTACACAAGGCACTTTACCCTCATACCTTACCTGCTTAGTTGCTCTTTTTCCTGTCTCACTTCTTAGCGTTGCTTTAATATTTAATGTTTCCATTTTCCTCTATTTATACTGGTTGATAATCTTTTTTTATCTCAAACAATGAACTTATTGAATTATATTCATGTACGTTTCTTATTGCATTTGCAAATAATTCTGCTACAGAAATATTTTTTACTTTCTCTTTCGCCCCATCCTTTACAGGAATTGTATTACAGCAAACTAATTCTACCAATTTAGAATTATTGATTCGCTCATATGCCTTTCCTGATAATACAGGATGTGTTGCCACAGCTCTAACACTTGTTGCTCCATTTTCTGTTAACAGATCAGCAGCCTTAGTAATTGTTCCAGCCGTGTCCACCATATCATCTACAAGCACAATATCTTTCCCTTCCACATCACCTATAATTGTCATGGATTCTACCTCATTTGCTCTTTTCCTTTGTTTATCACAGATAATAATATCTACATTAAAATTCTTAGCAAATTCTCTTGCTCTATGTGAGCTGCCAATATCAGGAGCACCGATAATTAAATTTGGCAGGTTCAAGCTATTAACATAAGGAACAAAAAGAACTGATGCATCTAAATGATCTACAGGTATATCAAAAAATCCTTGTATTTGAGCTGCATGCAAGTCCATCGTCATTATCCTATTTGCACCAGCTGCCTGAATCAAGTTAGCAATTAATTTTGAACCAATTGAAACCCTGGGTTTATCCTTTCTATCTTGTCTTGCAAATCCAAAATAAGGTATCACTACTGTAATATAATCCGCAGAAGCTCTTTTCGCAGCATCAATCATCATCAGCAACTCAAACAAATTATCTGTTGGAGCAAATGTTGATTGAATCAAAAAGACTTTACTTCCCCTTACTGACTCATCATAACTCGGCTGAAATTCACCATCGCTAAATCTGTTAATAGTAACCTTACCAAGTTCTTTCCCATAATTTGAAGCGATTTCTTCAGCTAAATAGTGAGTACTGGTACCAGAAAATAATTTAACCCCTGCCGGCATTTTTACAGAATTTCATGAAAAAAAGTGGCGCAAATTTATGAAATTTTCTTCTATAATCCAATGATGAAGTGAATATTAGTTTAATATCGAAACTAGAAGGAGTTATACCATGTAAATTATTACTCAACTTTCAAGCAACAATGTTACTTTATCAATACTCTTTATTGAGCCAACTACAGTAACTATGTCATGTAACCGCAATCGAGTATATCCATGCGAAATTAATACTTCATCACCTCTCTTTATGGAAAGAATAATAATATCCGCCGGCAATCTCAAATCGCGCAAAGCAATGCCATGCAAGCTTTTGTTTAGAACTTCTACATCTACAGTATCTTGATCTTTATGCATTCCCAATAGTAAAGATGTTGCTTGTGGTGAACGTACAAGGTGATCAAGCAAACTAACAATTGCAGTAGTTGGCTCTACAATTAAAGCACCTAGATCATGAAATCGATCAAAATTTCCTCTTTCATTTAACCTCACCACCAAATCCTTTGTTCCAAATTTCTCATAAGCCATTTTGCAAATCAAATAATTCTTAGCATCCGACAACATCATTATTATAGCATCCGCTTTTTGAGCTGCAATATTTTGTAGCTCCTCTAGCGAAATCTCAGAAATTGACTTCACATCAATATCAGTAATTTCCTCGATATTTGCTTCCGAACCTAACTTCACCAATTTTACATTCCACGAATGAGATTTAAGTTGCCTGGCTAGCGCTAATGACTCCCCATCTAAGCCAAAAATCAACGCTTCATGCACACCAAGTTCATGTCCACTG
Organism: Bacteroidia bacterium; assembly: GCA_016764115.1. Taxonomy (GTDB): domain Bacteria; phylum Bacteroidota; class Bacteroidia; order JAESSM01; family NORP286; genus NORP286. The sequence continues at coordinate 5,476 of JAESSM010000083.1, forward strand.
CCTTTTACATGGCTTTCACCAACATGATTAATTGACCATTTGAACAATGGAGGGCCAACAAATTGATTTAATACAATTACTGCAATTATAATGGTCGCGAATTCCTGTCCCCATAACGTAAATTCCTCAGCTACAAGTGTAGCAAGTCCTAATCCTACTCCAGCTTGTGTAACATAAGGCATCCAGGCTATTCGGTTCCATTTCCAGGGATCACCACCCAAATATCCACCAATAACACCTGCAATGACCATAGAGCCTAATCTTAATGAAAAGAATATCAAGGCAATTGGCCAAACTCTCATTAACATGTCTAACGACATAGAGGCACCGATTAACGTAAAAAATGCTACGTATATCAACGGACCTATATCATGAACTATTTTTAAAAATTCAGGCCTGTATCTCGTATAATTCGTCACAACAAAACCACCAATAATACATATCAATAATGGCTCTGTATGAATTTCATAAGGAAGATACTCGATTGATATACTTCTTAAAGAATGAGCAAACACAAAAGCTGCATATCCTGTCGTAAGAATAAGCACTGATTTGAGATATGGATGCGATTGAATGGAAAGTACGATTTCTAAAGTTTTTCCAACTATATACCCCAGTAAAAAAGCCAGAATAAGCTCGTTCAGCAATCGTAGCAGCAAAAAAAGATCAAATTGCTCCCCATTAACAAGTGTTTCTGCAATTGATAAATTGATTGCAAATAATATGATTACCAATACATCCTTTAATACAGTAACTCCTATTGCTGTTTGAGTAAAAGGACCTTTGGCTCTTAATTCATTAATTACTGCTATAGCTGAAGCGGGTGACCTCGCCACAAATATGGTTCCTGCAAGAATTGATACTGAAACTTTCGATGCCGTTGACATTGTTTGCATGAAAGGAAATTGATCCGCCAAATAGTATACACCAAGACTTCCCAAAATAAAAGTTACACCTAGCTGACCGACTGTCATCCAAGTAATACTCTTCATTCTTCCGGACAACTCCCTCAAGTAGAGTTCTGACCCTGCAGCAAAGGCTATAAATCCAAGTGAAATGTCATTTACAAAGTTTAAATTATTAGTCGATTCCCATGGGATCAGGTCTAAAATAAATGGACCAGACAATATACCCATCACAAGGAATCCCGTGATCAGTGGTAATTTAATCTTTACAAATAATTGAGCTATTTGATTGGATGCAACGGCAATAACAATGAAGCCTGCCAAAATAAGAGCTATATTAAAGAATTGATCCAATTAAGGTTGAATGAGGTTGAGGGAAATTAAATGTTGAGATATTCGTGTAATTAATGCCATTAAGATACAAATATTTAGAAATAATTTAGTCGTTTAAAATAATTTACTATTCAATATCCGTATAATATGGTATTAATTTAAAAAATATAATTTTAATATTTTAATGAATCCCATTTAACATATTGCCAATTCGAAAATACCAAAAGGATTATATATAGATTTGGATATTTTCTAAATTTTCCTTTAATTGCAGATTGTACTAAGCCAAATTATAAGCCACTAATTAA
>JAESSM010000084.1 GCA_016764115.1 Bacteroidia bacterium
CAAACCATTTTAGCAGCTCTTCTTGTTGTTCCTCCTGATTTGATAGCTCCTGCAGACCTGTCACCAATTTTCAAGAATGACATTAATCCGGAAGATTTTCCACCACCGGAAAGTATTTCATTTTCACCTCTTATTTTTGAGAAATTGGTTCCAACACCTGAACCATATTTAAAAATCCTTGCTTCGCGAACCCAAAGATCCATGATGCCACCGGGGTTAACCAGGTCATCATCAACAGATAAAATAAAACATGCATGTGGCTGAGGTCGCTCATAAGCGGAAGTTGATTTTTGCAACTTCTCTGTTTCTGGATCAACATAGTAGTGTCCTTGTGGTTTACCTGTAATTCCGTAAGATTCATGCAGACCTGTATTAAACCATTGAGGAGAATTAGGAGCTGCATATTGTCCAACTATCGAATATACGACTTCATCATAAAATATTTGAGCGTCTTTGTCAGTAGCAAAATAATCATGTCTTTTTCCCCATTGCATCCAGCAATTTCCCAACCTATGAGCAACTTGCTTAATTGATGTTTCCGAGCCGGTTTTTCCTTTTCCGGTTGGAACACCAGCTTTCCTGAAATATTTTTGTGCAAGAATATCTGTTGCAACTTGGCTCCAACTATCAGGAACTTCAACATTGTTCATTTCAAAAACTGCATCGCCTTCAGGGTTTTTAATTACAGAACTGCGCAGTTCATATTTGTACTGATCGAAGGGACTAACACCATCTTTTGTGTAGTAACGTTCAAACTTTAGACCTTTATTTCCTTTAATTTTTACCGAACTTAATTTTGGTTTTTTAGTGCTACCCATGTTTGATATAATTATAAATTTTTCCTCAATTCTTTTTTGGGGAACAGTACCCCAACTTAATTGATATCAAAGATATTTTTACTTACCACGATAGTCAAATTCAAGTTTTCCACAAAAGGTTAAAAAAGACTTTAAAGCCAAGTGTATCAATATTTAAACGTGTTTTTCCTGTGGATAATTGCGATAAATTTCTTTATATAAAGATACAAAGAAATGCAGTGATATCAAAGGCTTGAAAAGATTTAGTTTTGATTAACTTGCCTGAAAATGAGGCAACTATAGGCAGTTATTCTGCTGGAGTTCCAATTTCATTTTGCTCCTCATGAATGTCTTTTATTTGAGGCAATTCTGACACAGATTTTATTCCGAAATAATCCAAAAAATGATTACTAACTCCATATAATATTGGTTTACCAGGAGCATCACTTTTTCCTAAAATTGAGATAAGTTCTTTTTCTAACAGTCTCTGAACACTATAGTCACAATTAACACCTCTAATTTTTTCTACTTCACTCTTAGATACCGGTTGCTTATATGCTATTATAGATAATGTTTCCATCGCAGAATTGGATAATTTTCTCCTGGCTTTTTGCTGAAGCAGTATTTTAATTGTATCGTGATATTCGGATTTGGTTAAGAATTGATAGCCTTCGGCAATTTCGACAAGCTCAAAACTATATTCATTTGAACTGTATTTATTCTTGAGTTGTATTAAATGAGGTTCTAATTGTTTTTCTGTAAACGTTTTATCAAGTGAAGATTTTAAACATTCAATAATTTCTTTAACCGAAATACTCTTGTCGGAAACAAAAATGGTGGCTTCAATATGTTGAGCTATATTTTCCATAAAACTGAATACGAATGCAAATTTATAAAAAATAGAGTACCAAAGGTGTGCAGCTGCTCTGGTTTTTCATATCTAATGTCAACGAAATAATAATTGTATTAAATTTGTAACGATGAAGTGGAATCTGAAAATAGTTGCATTTGTTTTTTTGCTTGTTTTAGTTGGAGCTTCTTTACAAGCCCAACGTTATAATTTTAAAACCTATAATGTAAATGAAGGATTAGCTCAAGCTCAGGTAACCACCATTTGTCAAGATGATCAAGGTTATTTGTGGATTGGAACGTTGGCGGGAGGGATCACTAAATTTGATGGAATAAACTTCATTAATTATACCATTAAAGATGGATTAAGCAGTAATTCCATCAATAATATTTTCAAAGATAGAAATGGTGATATATGGATAGGAACTAGGGATGGGCTGAATAAATATATTCCTGCTGGAAAAGAGACCGGATATAACAAGGAGCGTTTTGTATTAATTGATGATGACCCATTGATTGCTGTAAGCGGAATTGAAACGATGCGCGAAGATGCCGAGGGGAATTTTTGGATAGCTTCACACAGATCGGGAGTTTTGAGGTACAATCCTGAGACGCATGATGTACTAAAACTTTCAGTTAATGATGGCCTGGCTAGTGACCATATGCATGATTTGATTATTGGTAAGGATAGTAGTGTTTGGATAGGCACTGGTAAAGGATTAAATAAATATGATCCGTATGCCCAACGCGCAGAAAGTGAAAATTTCTCACTTTATACAAAAGAAGACGGATTGTTTGGAAATCATATCACTCAACTTTTTGAAGATCATAATGGTTTTATTTGGGTTGCTTCCAGCTCGGGTGGTGTTGATAGATTTGACGGCCAAACTTTTAAGCATTTTGCAATTAAAGGTGCTGGAAGGATCAGGCTGCGCTGTATGTTTGAAGATAGTGATCACAACATGATATTTGGAACAGATCAAGGAGTTTGTAAAATTGCTTATGACGAATTGGAAAAGGAGAATGTGGTATTAATACCCAACCTAACTTCAAATGAGGGGTTGAGTAACAATAAAGTAAATCAGATTTATCAGGATACCGAAGGAAATATATGGTTTGCAACCGATGGTGGTGGGATTATCAAATATCAGGGTAAACGGTTCGTAAATATTACAACTAAAGATGGACTTAGTCACAACAATGTTACTGCTCTTTATATGACTAAGAATAATGACATATGGATGGGAACTTTAGGTGAAGGTTTAAATGTATTTAATGGTGAGACCTTTAGTTTGTTTACGAAAGAAAGTGGGTTAAGAGGAAATGATGTTTGGTCGATTTTGGAAGATGATAAAGATAATGTTTGGGTAGGGACTTCTGATGGTGTCAGCATATTTAAAAATGGTAAATTACAAAATAGTGGTATGCCTAAAGAAATTGCTAAGCTTTCAGTTGATGATATGATCCAAGATAAAAATGGAAACATCTGGTTTTGTTCTGATGGTAAAGGCGTAATTAAATATGATGGAAGTAATTATCAAATTTTTTCAGTGGAACAGGGACTTGGCCACGAAGATACTTGGTGTGTTTTAGAAGACAGGGATGGAAATATTTGGGTCGGTAATGAAGCTGGACTTAGTAAAATAGTTTTTGATGAGTCGAATTCCAATGGATATCAAATATATCATTATGTAGTTGATGGTGATTTAATTGATCCTTCCGCTATGGACCTCCAAGAAGATTATCAGGGAAACATATGGATCGGTTCCAATGAAGGTGGTTTGTATAGAATTACACCAACTAACGATCATCAGTTAAATACAAAGAAAATAAAACACATTGATGCATCGGATGGGTTAAGTTCAGATGTAATTTATGGAATTGAGTTGGATAATGACCAAAATCTTTGGGTTGGTACCATTAGAGGATTGGACAAACTTGATTTGAAAAAATACTATCAAATAGGGAAAGTGGACATCAGGCATTATGGTATTGAAGAAGGAGTAATAGGCCTGGAGTGTAACCATAATGCTGCATTTAAAGATTCAAAAGGAAACTTATGGTTTGGAACTACAGGAGGTGTAGTGAAATACAATCCAGAGGAAGATATATTAAACCTCAAGGAAACTTATACCAATATTACTCATCATAGATTGTTTTTTAATGATACCTTGTTATCTGATGGTGTTATTTTACCGTATGATCAGAACCATTTATCTTTCGAATTTATCGGTATTTGTCTTAGCAATCCTAAAAATGTGCGTTATCAGTATAAGCTTAGTGGATTCGATAAGAACTGGTCACCAATCACTGTTCAAAATGTAGCAACCTATTCAATATTGGTGCCGGAGCATACACTTTTTTAGTTCGTACTTGCAACAACGATGGAGTTTGGAATAAGACTCCAACTTCATTTAGTTTTTCAATATTGCCTCCATTTTGGAAAACATGGTGGTTTTACTCATTGTCATTGATGCTGACTTTAGGTGGAATTTTTGTGTTTTTCAAATTAAGGATGCAAAAACTCGAAGAAGAAAGTAATCGTAAAACAGAAATGATAAGTGCAATGGTACATGCTCAGGAAACAGAAAGAAAAAGAATAGCAGTTGATTTGCATGATGGGGTTGGGAACCTGTTATCATCTATCAAAATGAATTTATCTGCATTAGAAACTGAAAAGGAGAAGCTGCAAAATGATAAACAAAAAGTTTATGAAAATGCTGTTGCCTTAATTGATGATGCTTGTAAAGATCTTAGAGCCATTTCCCATAATATGATGCCTGGATCATTGGTAGAATTAGGATTAATTCATGCTTTGGAAGAGCAGTTTGATAAAGTTAGTGCTGCTGGAGAGTTCAAAATAAATTTTAAAATTACTGGTTTCAAAGATCGTTTAGCCGAAACTGTTGAAGTAGTTTTATACAGGGTTATACAAGAGATATTTAATAATATACTTAAACATGCAGATGCGACTAAAGTAAATGTGTTGATGGTTAAGAAAAAAAGTGAGATCAAGATTGATGTGATAGATAATGGAAATGGTTTTGATATGAGTAAGAATAAAACTAAAAATGGGATTGGACTAAGCAATATTGAGTCGAGAGTAGGATATTTGAATGGAACTGTCGAATTTGAGTCCAGAAAAAATGAGGGAACAAGGGTGCTGGTTCAAATACCGATCAAGGAAAATTAATAAGTAATGGAAAACATCAAAGTCATAATTGTTGATGATCATCAAATTATTATTGATGGCTTAAAGTCCTTGCTTTCTGGACATGAAAATATTCAAGTTATTGGAACTGCTGGTAATGGTATTGAGGCATTGAAAGAACTGGCAGAAAAGAAATGCCATGTTATGATAATGGATGTAAAAATGCCTGAAATGAACGGTATCGAAGCAACTGCGGCTATCAAAAAGAAATATCCTGATGTTAACATTTTGGCCCTTACTACTTATGGAGAAAAAAAATTGATACAAGAGATCATAAAAGCCGGTGCGACAGGATACATACTAAAGAACACAGGAAAACAAGAATTAGATGCTGCAATATTAGCTGTAGCCAATGGGCAAAAATATTATAGCAGTGAAGTTGCTATGAAACTATTAGATGCTGATCAAGGAAGTAAGGTAACTGTTTATAAAGGTGATTTTGAGGATGCTGAAGTATTAACTCAAAGAGAGATTGATGTGTTAAGATTGATTGCTAATGAACATACTACTGCCGAGATTGGAGAAAAGCTCTTTATTAGTGTCAATACTGTAGAAACCCACCGCAAACATTTGATACAGAAATTGAATGTTAAAAATGTGGCAGGGTTGGTTAAATATGCCATTCAAAGTGGGTACGTTTAGACTTGTTTATTATTTTTTGAATACTATTATAATTAAAATATAATTCTTAATTATTATTATTATTAGAGTTTATAATTTTAATTACTACCCATTCTAAATACAAAGTAATTCCCTTAACTTTTTGACTATCACGGATTTCCGTGATAAGTTCCATTTCTAAAAACACTGCTTTTGGTGATAGTAAGGCGTTGTCATAAATCCGACATTTGTAATATAATTTAAAGCATATAATAAAGAAACCATGGAAAAACTATCAGTAAAAGCCCTTGAATTCTTTAGTGCAGCAATTATGGTGATATCTATAATGGTGTTTTTTAGCGTAATACTTATTTTTTAATCACTCCATCTTTTAAATTTCTATCAAATGCAAACGGAACAAGAAATAGCATCCTACACCTGTTACGATTTTGAAATCGGTGGAGATGTAAATTAATACACCTAAATAAATAGACCTATGAAAAAATTTCTACTCATTACTTTATCGTGCATTATGACGGTAATATTTAGCGCAAATGCACAAACCACAATCCTTCAAGAGGATTTTGAATCAAATGCGCCAACATGGGATCAAACCAAAGCGGGTGATTCCGATGGCTGGAAATTTGGATCAGGTTCTTCATTATCTAGTGATTATTGGGGTATTCCTGATCACGATGGCAAAGCAGCAGCCACTAATGATGATGGATGCGACTGTGATAAAAGCGGTGACTACTTAATGACTCCATCAATTGATTTAACTCTATACGGCAGTATATTTTTAACTGCAGATATATATTATGGTGAAGCAACTTATGACGGGGATACTGAAACTGCAACTGTTGAAGTATCAACTGATGGAGGTACCAATTGGGACGTTATAGAAACTCTTGGGGCGGCAGAAGATTGGAAAGAGTATGCTATTGATCTTTCAGCTTATGCAGGACAAAGTGATGTAATTATTGCTTTTCATTATAATGATAATGGCGGTTGGTTATTTGGAATTGCTGTAGATAATGTTCACGTATTTGAACCACTTAGCAGAGATGTAAGCGTGGAAGAAATAGATATGAGCCCGTACATTGATTTAACTTCAGGTGATCAGCAAATTGGAGGGACATTGTATAACAACGGTAGTGAAACAATTACTTTAATGAACCTAAATTATACAATAAATGGTGGTGCTGTTAATACTGAATCACTTTCTTCAATGTCTATAGCTCCATTAACTTCTTATAATTTCACACATCAGGATCTATGGACACCTTCAGCAACTGGCACTTACGAAGTAGTACTGTGGACTTCTGATATCAATGGTTCTGATGATCAAAATGTAGCAAATGATTCTATAACATTTTCTGTTTATGTTGCCGCATCTCTTTATCAAAGGATTGTATTATTTGAAGAATTTACAAATACAAGCTGTGGGCCTTGTGCGGCACAAAATCCTGCTTTCAATGCGTTATTAAATAACAATTTGACCAAAATTGGGATCATTAAATATCATCCTAACTGGCCTGGTGCAGATGATCCATTTTACCTTTTTAATCCTGATGATAATATGGGAAGAAAAGACTATTACGAAGTAAGTGGTGTTCCTAGTGCTCAAATGGATGGTCAACCAACAGTTGGAAGCGCTTATGAAGGAGCTCCTGCTAACGTTACACAGGATATGATCGATGAGCAATATGATAAACCTGCATTATTTAAAATTGAAGTAAATGAAACATTTGATGGAGCAACCAATGAAGTAACACTTGATATAACATTAACTGCAAAAGTGGATTATAATTCTACTGACCTTGTATTACAGGTAGTTGCAGTTGAAAAAGATGTAGAATTTGATTCTCCTCCAGGAAATAATGGAGAAAAAGAATTCTCAAATGTAATGAGGTATATGATGCCTGATTACAATGGTACTAGTTTATCTGCTCAAACCGAGGGAGATGTTACAACCAAACAACTCAAGTATACTATGGATCTGACAACTGTAGATGCATCTAAAATGCGTACAGTTGTGTTTATCCAGGATAATTCTACCAAAGATGTATTACAAGCTGAAATGTCATTAGTGCAATTCGCTACCGGTATTTCTAGTAATGAAGTTGCGTTACCTTACGGACAGGTTGAGCTATATCCAAATCCGGTAAATGAAAAACTTTACCTTGACTTTGAAATAGAAGAAAGATCAGTAGTTGATGTAACAGTATACGATATTGTTGGACAAAAAGTAGGAACAATACATCAAGGTGAAATGCTTAACGGTAATCATAGCATGTTTTATGACACAACTGTGATGCCTGAAGGTGTTTATTTCATAAACATTGACAATGGAATTCAAACCATCGTTAAGAAGTTTGTGAAACTTTAATTTGAACAAAAGTAACATGGCTTTTTCATAAATTTTGTTTTCCATTTTGGGTGACAAATAGAGTGATCGTAGTGAAGTTGATTTTTACTCGGGGACCTGCTCATTAATTTGGGCAGGTTTTTTTTAATAAGACAATGATTTAAAGCCATAAGAAAAAAGTAACCATAAATTACCAACGATGAAAATATTTAATAAGCTTCTGTTTGTATTGATTTTCTCCCTAGCGGGAATCTCGATTACCTATGCTGCAGAAGGAGATACCACAAAAGTTAAAGCTCATGATGATGTTGCCATGACATGGTATGGTAACTATGAGAAATGGGCAGTATTTCCTACAGATACTTCTAAAAGTTATCGAAAAATAATAATGCATTACACAATGGGCTGCCCGTCATCAGGATGTAGTGATTGGGACTATACTACTAAAATTGAATTGTTGAACGAAACAGGTGAGATTGATTCCACTTTGGATCTGGCTCCTAATTTTAAAGTGAATGGTAGTAAAGTTGATTCAGTGAAATTTAGTTCTGATACAACTTGGGTATATTACTATAATAGTTCAACAAAATCTATGGATACCAACTTAAACAGCATCCTAACTATATATTTGTATAATGATGTAGATCCATACTTGTTGACTGATTCAATTAACGTTTGGACGGCAGACTATTACAATTATATTTATGATTCTTCCGGTAATATTACTGATTCAACTTATGTTTCTAAAGATTCGACTTGGGTAACAACGTATACCAATGTTTATACCCATTTTAATGTTACGGAACCGTTTGAACTAGGAAGAGTAATTACACCTTATGCCGGAGATTTTTCTACAAGCTGGAAAAGAACGTATAGTTTTGATGTTACCGATTACGCACCTTTGCTTCGTGATTCAGTAAAATTCAGGGCTCACTACAGTGGTTATAGTAGTGGCTTTTCTGTGACACTTGATTTTGATTTTATTGAAGGAATTCCCGTTAGAGAGGTACTAAAAGTTGAGAACTTGTATCGTGTAAACGCGGGCTATGATGATGGCGGAACGACATTTGATGCAAATTACATGCCTGCAAAGGACATTGATATTGGTAGTGATGTAAGCCAGTTAATGTTGCGGGTAATTCCATCAGGGCATGGATTTGATAATGATGTTTATTGTGCGGAGTTTTGCGAAAAAGATTATTATGTGAAGGTGGGTGGGTCTCAAAAATACTCTCAAAATATGTGGAGAGACGATTGTGGTGCTAACCCACTTTATCCTCAGGCTGGAACTTGGTTATATGACAGGGCTAATTGGTGTCCTGGAACCAAAGTCATTGCCTATGATCATGACTTAACTCCTTATATAACCCCAGGTCAGTCTGTAAATCTTGATGTAGATGTAGAATTCTATAATTGGAGCGGTAATCAATCTCCATACTATATTATTGAAGTTCAAC
>JAESSM010000116.1 GCA_016764115.1 Bacteroidia bacterium
TCCAGATCTGTTAGCCAATAATACTTGACTTGTACCTGTGGTCATTTTCGCTTCTAATAGCTGATCTTTATCTCTAATGGTTATCGCGTAAATACCATTAATTCTTGGCTTAGAATACTGTCTAAGAGAAGTTTTCTTAACAACACCCTTTTTGGTACACATCAATATGTAATGATTATCCAAGTAATCTTCATCCGTTAAGGATTTTACTGCAATAAACGCCTTCACCTTATCTTCCGGTGGAATATTTATCAAATTCTGAATGGCCCTGCCTTTGTGGATTCTACCACCCTCCGGTATTTGATGAACCTTTATCCAAAAACACCTGCCCTGCTCCGTAAAGAACAGCAGATAATTATGTGTAGTCGCTATGAACAAATGCTCTATAAAATCTTCGTCTCTTGTAGTACTACCTTTCGCACCTTTGCCACCCCTACCCTGTGTTCGGTAAGCTTCTGATAGGGTTCTTTTAATATAACCCATGTGAGAAATTGTAAGTACAACCTGCTCATCAGGAATAATATCTTCTATATTGAAGTTGTCATCCGCGTAATACTCTATATCTGATCTTCTTTCATCTCCATATTGTTCTTTAATCTCCTTAAGATCATCTTTAAGAATATCCATTCTAAGTTCTTCATCTGACAGTACATCTCTTAAAAAGTTAATTGTCTGCTGAACTTCTTCGTATTCTTTCTTGATCTTGTCTCGTTCCAGTCCGGTTAATCTTTGAAGTCTCATTTCCAAAATTGCCTTGGCTTGCAAATCCGATAATTGGAAACTGGTCATCAATCCTTCCTTTGCCTCCTCTGCATCTTTGGAAGCACGAATTAGTTTGATAACTGCATCAAGGTTGTCTAAGGCAATTAAATATCCTTCAAGAATATGTGCCCGTTTTTCAGCTTCTTCTAATTCATATTTGGATTTTCTAACAAGAACATCGTGTCGGTGATCAACAAAGTGCTTGATAAGATCCTTAAGGTTGAGCTGTTGAGGTCTGCCTTTTACTAAGGCAATATTGTTGATATTGAATGAATTTTGTAGATCTGTGTATTTAAATAGATTGTTTAAAACTATATTAGGAATAGCATCTCTTTTAAGTTCATATACTATTCTAAGTCCATCTTTATCTGATTCATCGCGGATATCAGAAATTCCTTCTATTTTTTTGTCGTTGATATAATCAGCAGTTTTAGCTATTAAAGTAGACTTGTTAACCTGATAAGGAATTTCGGTAACGATTATTTGAGTTCTACCATCTTTGTTTTCTTCTAAAGTTGTTTTAGCTCTAATTACTATTCTTCCTCTGCCTGTTTCAAATGCTTCTTTTACTCCTGCATAGCCATAAATTGTTCCTCCTGTTGGAAAATCAGGCGCTTTAACAATTTTGGAAAGCTCTTCAATAGTAATATCATTGTTTTCAATATAACCAATGGTAGCATCTACAATTTCGGATAGATTATGAGGAGCCATATTAGTCGCCATACCAACAGCAATACCTGAAGCTCCGTTAACTAATAAATTGGGAATTCTGGCCGGTAGAACCGTAGGTTCTTTAAGGGAATCATCAAAATTAAGTTGATATTCAACAGTATCTTTATTGATGTCGGCAAGCATTTCTTCTGCCATCTTTGTTAGCCTGGCTTCGGTATACCGCATTGCCGCAGGGGGGTCACCATCAATGGAGCCAAAGTTACCTTGTCCATCTACCATAGGGTATCGCACTGACCAATGTTGTGCTAAACGAACCATAGAATCATAAACAGATGTATCACCATGAGGGTGATATTTACCTAATACTTCCCCTACAATCCTTGCTGATTTTTTATGTGGTTTTGCTGCAGCTAATCCTAAATCCAACATTCCATATAAAACTCTTCTGTGTACCGGTTTAAGGCCATCTCTCACATCAGGCAAAGCCCTTGATACAATTACCGACATTGAATAATCAATGTAGGCAGTCTTCATCTGCTCTTCTATGCTAACCTGGATAATATTTTCTTCTCCTGCCATAATCTATTCTTGTAATATTCTTAACCTTTTTCTTAACATTTATAGTTTATTCTGTCGTTGCTTTTCTATTTGAAAGATCTTTATCTAAAAGAAATAATGCACTCTTATTATTACCGATCATATTTAACTGTTCCAATATTCGCTTTATCGAAGCTTCTTCTTCAACTTGTTCAGAAACGAACCATTGAAGAAATGTATGCGTTGCAAATTCATTATCTTTTAAAGACTGTTTAACTAAAGTATAAATGTCTTTAGAGTTTTGTTTTTCTTGTTTTAAGGTTTCTTCAAATGCATGTACTGTTGACTTGAACTTATCCGGAGGTTTAGCAATAGCAGGCATTTCAATTTTTGCATCCACGTCATGTAAATAATCAAATATTCTCATTGCATGTCCATGCTCTTCATCTGACTGCACTATAAAGAAGTTCGCGAATCCTTCAAGGCTCTGGTTTTCAAAGTATGAGCTAATGGACAAATATAGGTTGGATGCATACAACTCTTTCCCAAATTGTTCATTAAGCAGCGATGCCATTTTTTTGTTAATCATAAGAGTATTTTCAATAGTAATTTATATTCGCTTAGAAGTAGCAAAAATAAGCTATTATAGTGAATTATAAAACCTAAAATCATTAATATTTCCACATTATTAATAGGGCTGCAAATGGCTGTATTTGACCAATATAATGGGACATAGAATACCAGAAAAGCTGCAGATGTTAATAACCTACTTCGGTATGAAACTCCAACTTTTCTTGTTTTTAATTAAATCTTATATTATATTTGCATTATTCTTCCATTCTATTTGAATATTTCCAGTTTAATTTCTTTTATATAAAACACAATTTTTTATCAATTCCAACCTTTACCTGTGATGCTTATTGCATATTCAAGCAGTGTGATATATTCTATAAAATCAAAAAAATAACTACCTATATATATTCTGAATAAAAAATAAATCTTTAAAACGTGTAAATGTTATGTATGATATTTTATCATTAAATGAAAAAGAACTAGATGATTTGCAGTCTATTGCAAAAGAGTTAGAGATTGCAAAATTTGAAAAGCTAGAAAAACAGGATCTTGTTTATCAAATCCTTGATCAACAAGCACTCCAATCAAAATCCAAAGAAGCCAGCAAGCCTTCTGAAAAAAAGGCTCCCAGGACAAGAAAAAAGATTGCTGCCAGTAATGGTACAGCTACAAAAGTTGAACCCAAAGGAAAAAAAGCTGAAGAGGTTAAATCTGTGTCGGAAGATAAACTTACTAAGGAGAGTAAACCCGTAGCGGAAGAAACCCCTGCTGAAGATAGTAAACCTGTAGCAGAAGAAAAACCTGCTGAAGATAGTAAACCTGTAGCAGAAGAAAAACCTGCTGAAGCGAGTAAATCTGTAGCAGAAGAAAAACCTGCTGAAGAGAGCAAAGCTCAGGAATCAAAAAAAGTGGTTTCTGAAGATCGTTCTGACAGAAATTCAAATTATAAAAGATCAAATAATCCAAGAAGGGACAGGGATTCTAACAGTGGTTCTTCCAACAGTTATGATTTTGAAAGCGTAATTACCAGTGAAGGAGTATTGGAATTAATGCCTGATGGCTATGGATTTTTAAGATCATCGGATTATCATTACCTCCCTTCACCAGATGATATTTACATTTCTCAATCTCAAATAAAACTATTTGGACTTAAAACGGGTGATACCGTTAAGGGATTTATTAGGCCACCAAAGGAAGGTGAAAAATTCTTCCCGTTGGTTAGGATTGAGTCAATAAACGGAAAAGACCCGAGTGATGTTAGGGATAGAATACCTTTTGATCACTTGACTCCTCTATTTCCTAATGAAAAATTAAATATTACTGACAACAAAGGAACTTTGTCTACAAGAATAATTGATATGTTCGCTCCTATTGGAAAAGGACAACGTGGACTAATTGTAGCACAACCCAAAACCGGTAAAACAGTTTTATTACAAGAAATTGCAAATGCAATTGCAGCGAATCATCCTGAAATCTATTTGATCATTCTTTTAGTAGATGAAAGGCCTGAAGAAGTTACCGATATGTCAAGGAATGTGGATGCAGAAGTAATTGCTTCCACATTTGATGAGCCTGCAGAAAAACACACTAAAATTTCCAATATAGTTTTGGAAAAAGCCAAAAGGATGGTTGAGTGCGGTCATGATGTAGTAATATTATTGGATTCGATTACCAGGCTTGCAAGAGCTCACAATACAGTATCACCAGCATCTGGAA
>JAESSM010000085.1 GCA_016764115.1 Bacteroidia bacterium
ATTATTTTGGTTGTTGAATCAGATTTGGGATGTAAGGATACTTCTCAAACAATACCATTTACGGTGAAGCCATCTCCTGAAGCTGACTACACTATCAGTGATGATATCGTTTATATCAGAAAAGAAATTCTATTTTTTGATGAATCAACAGGATTACCAACTTCTTGGTTTTGGTTTTTTGATGATTCAGTAACATTTAACATGCCTATTCCAGAAACTTCAATTGAACAAAACCCTTCCCACTTTTGGCTTGAAGTTGGTGTAAAACATGTATTTCTAGTTGTCACCAACGCATTTGGATGTACGGATTCCATAATGAAAAAAATAATAGTTAAATTAGATGCAGCAATTCCAACAGGATTTTCACCGGATGGAAACGGTCAAAACGATATATTGTTTGTACGAGGTGGTAACTACATTCAATTTGACTTGAAGATAT
This sequence comes from Bacteroidia bacterium, assembly GCA_016764115.1. Classification (GTDB taxonomy): domain Bacteria; phylum Bacteroidota; class Bacteroidia; order JAESSM01; family NORP286; genus NORP286. Next base: position 440 of record JAESSM010000085.1, read on the forward strand.
TTAACGAATGGGGAGAGCTAATTTTCGTTACAAATGACCCAAATGAAGGATGGGATGGCACAAAAAATGGACTTCCTGTTCCAATCGGAGTGTATGTCTATTCGTTCTATGCAATAAGAGATGATCATAAATTATTTAATGAACACGGTAACGTAACTCTTATTAGATAAACTCGTTAACTTTTTTTGACAACAAAATAAAATAATGAAAATATTTTTAATTGTAATTTTAACTTTTTCATTTACTCTCACCCTAAAGGGTCAAGATTCACACTTATCACAATACTATGGGGCACCGCTCTATCTCAACCCTGCAATGAATGGTATTTTCAATGGAAATTTTAGGGTAACCGGACAATACCGAAGTCAATGGAAAAGCGTTACTGTACCTTTCGTCACCACAGGTCTTTCTTATGATATGAAATTTAACAAATTCAGTGCAGGAATAAACATCATAAATAACCGTGCGGGATTTGGAAATTTTAATGTGTTGAATGGGCTTTTGAATGGAGCCTATGATCTGGCATTGGATTCAAATAAATTTCACCATATTTCATTTGGAGTACAAGGAGGGTTGGTCCAGAAAAGTATTGATTGGTATAAATTGTATTGGGATAATCAATATGTAAAAGGAAATGGGGGCGGAATTGATCTATCCGAAGGTTCAGGAGAAAACTTTGCTAATACGAGCAGTTTAGTTCCTGATCTGAATTTAGGATTTGTATGGTATTATAATAAACCAAAAAGTAGACTAAATCCATTTCTTGGTGCTGCAGTTTTTCATTTAACAGAACCCAACGAAACATTTTTTACCAATACCACAACTCTATATCGTAGATTTATTGTTCATGGAGGATTAAAGATAAATATTAATGAATTATGGCAATTCACGCCCATGTTCAGTGTAATGCAGCAAGGAAATTTCAATGATCTTTCGATTAATTTAATTACACATTACTATTTAAAAGAGTCGAATTCACTTTTACTATTTGGACCTACTTACAGGGTAAATAGGGGAAATAGAGATGCACTTGTTTTTCACACAGGACTAAAAAAAGGAAAATTTACATATAGATTAAGTTATGATGTTAATACATCAATATTAGGTGCTTTAAGTAAAGGACAAGGAGGGATGGAATTCACCCTACAGTATATTGGAATTCTTATGCCTTCCTTCCCCAAATATGCCTGCCCCAGACTATGAAATTAAAAAGGTATTTAGTCGTACTTCTTCTGTTTACAATCACCCCAACCTTATTTTCTCAAACAAATTTGGATTATTTAAGGTTTGGAGATTATGCTTTTGAGCAAAAAAACTATGCTTCCGCGGCTTTTTATTATAGCAAAATCTTAGGAGAGAATCCTGACGGAAATCTGCCTGCTCTTCCCTATGACCCTATAAAATGTAAAATTCCACCTAGCCCTAAAAGGGATTCAATGTTAATAGCTCAAGGGTTAAAAGTAATAAATAAGTACCCAGATAAACCAATTGAGCTCAGCGTAAACAAATACCATTTTATTGTCCATAGACTTGCTGATTCATACAGATTATCTTTTAATTATGAATATGCTGAAAAATGGTATGGTAAAACTATAGAGTTAGAACTGCAGCAGTTTCCACTTGCTAAATTTTGGTATGCAACTATGCTGAAAAGTAATGAAAAATATAAAGATGCTTCCAAATATTTTGTTGAGTTTGTAAATGAATACCATGAATCTCAATCATACTACACTAAAAAATCGCAAAAAGAAATCGCAGGCTGTGCATATGCCATTGACCAGATAGAGCATCCACGAAATGACGGAGTAACGATTATTAATCACGGATTCCTTTCTCCCGGGTCTAATATCAGTGTTAGTATTAATCCAACAGATAGCTTCGCTATCTACTACAGTTCATCTAAAACTTATGAGGAAGAAGAAGAGGAAGAAAAGCTTAAAACAAGACTGCAGGAAAAACCGCAATTTTTCGACATTTACACTTCATCTCAAACAGAGTTAGGCTGGTCAATGCCTAAAAAGCTTTCAGGAGAAACAAATACTGCCCATCATGATTTTGCTCCTTTTGTATCTCATGATGGAAATAAGCTGTTTTTTACAAGAACTACTACTGACTCCAAAAATCCTGAAACTGCCATTTATTTAAGTAAGAATGTGAATGGCAACTGGACACCACCTCAAAAATTAAATGAGAAGATTAACATGCCGGGGTTTAAATCAATGCATGCAACTCTATCTTTAGATGGAAGGCATTTATATTTCTCATCTAACCGCCCCGGAGGTCAAGGAAGAATGGACATATGGGTTAGCATCTTAGATGAAAACGATGAACCTACGACCTTAGAAAATTTGGGTGAACGTGTTAATACGGAGGAAGATGAAATATCTCCGTTTTTTCACTATCAAAGCCTAACCTTGTATTTCAGTTCTAATGGACGTATTGGTATGGGTGGATATGACATATACAAAGCTTTGCAGGGTAATTACACCTGGGCGGAACCTGAGAATATGAAGTATCCAATCAATTCAGGAAAAGATGATATGTATTATTCCCTAAGTTCAAAAGAATCTTTCGCTTATTTGGCTTCAGATCGGGATGGTAGTTGCGAATGTATTTCCGGATATTGTTTCAATGTTTATAAGGTAAAACCGAAACCGGTTATAATAACTTTAAGTGGAACCGTATATAAAGAAAGTAATAAGAAACCTCTTTCTAATGTACTCATCATAATTGAAGATAATTTAGGTAATAACCAAGCCATCTTAACTGACGATGATGGTTTCTATAAAATAGAATTAAATGAAAATACCAGTTACTATTTGAAAACAAAAAAATCAACTTACTTCAGCGCAGCGGCAGCAGTTAATACAGAAGGAATTTACGTTTCCACCGACCTTGTGCAAGACTTTTACATGGAAAGAATACCTATTGGTGAAATTGAGATTCCTGGTATTTTATACGACTACGACTCTGCTGACTTGCGGGTCGAATCAAAACTAATATTGGATGACTTAGGCAAGTTTTTAAAACTCACTGACAACATCACAATTGAGATCGCTTCTCATACTGATGATAGAGGTAATGACGATTATAACTTCAAATTATCTGGACGAAGGGCAAAATCAGTTCTAATATATCTCATTGAACTGGGAATTGAAAAACCCAGACTGTCTTCTGTCGGACATGGTGAAACAAAGCTTCTCGTAATAGACGCAGAATCTGAAGATGAACACCAAAAAAACAGGAGGACTACTTTCAGGATCTTGTCAGAAGAGTATAGTTCAGGTATTTAGCCTTTCTTTACCCCATCTTTTAAACACCCTTCCTCTCGGACTTCTCATAAAATAGCATTAAATTCGCTGTTTATGCTGCGAATGTACTTTTTCCTAGCAGCAAATTATGAGAAAGCCCCAATTGATAAATTTTTTTATTTGGATAATTACGTCCGGTACAATCTCCTTTTGTGCATTCGGGCAAGATTCTCATTTATCTCAGTTTTTTGCTTCTCCATTATATGAAAACCCTGCATTCTGTGGGAACTTCATGGGTGATATCAGAGTCACGGGTAACCTGCGTAGGCAATGGGCAAGTGTTACAGTTCCTTATGTAACCACTGCAATAACATATGAGCAAACAGCACTTCCAAATTCGTTTGGTTTGCATATTATGAATAGCAGGGCCGGTAACGGACGATTTAATGCGTTAACCATTAATGCGAATTTCACCAACCAATTTGACCTTAACACACATAATGTTCTATTCGTGGGTCTACAGGGTGGGTTTATACAAAAAGGGTTTGACTATTTAAGGCTTACATGGGATAATCAATATGAAAAAGGAAGTGGTGGAAGGATCAACCGGGGTTCTGATAGCGGAGAATTATTTAGTCGAACTTCTATCTACGTACCTGATATAAGTGCAGGTGCTTTATGGCAACATAAGGATTTAAGTAATAGATTAAACCCATCACTTGGCATAGCGGTTTTTCATATCAACAACCCGAAAGAAAGTTTCCTAAATATTGCCAATAAGCTACCAAGAAAAATACATATGCATGGAGCATTGAATGTTCATTTAAATAGATTAATGACCATCAACGGAAGTATGATTTACATGAAGCAAGGCAATTTTAGTGAATTTGTATTCCTTTTATACGATATGTATTATCTTAGAGACGCTAAAGCGTTTATTCTATCAGGTATCTCGTTTAGAACAACAGCAAATAAAGATGCAGGCATCTTTCATTTAGGGCTAAAGAGAAAAAAATTCACATACCGCTTAAGCTATGACGTAAATGTCTCAACATTAAATACTTTAAGTAAAGGAAGAGGTGCATTTGAATTTTCAATTCAATATATAAAATCTAGTATCCCGAGAAACTTTCACAAATGCCCAAGACTATAAACGTACTGTTTTCTCTCATTTTTGTCCTTTACTGTTCATTATTATCCGCCCAATCTATTCACGAATTTGTAGACTTAGCTGATGACGCCTACGAAAGTGATAATCACAGAGCAGCAATATATTTTTACAAACAAGTATTTCTCTATGGTGTTGATACAGCAAAAGTGAAGGAAGAAACAATCTTCAAATCGATCGCATCACCAAATAATATGAATTTCAACTATTATTATGAAAAGGGCTTGGAAAAATCAGATTATGACCGTATCATATTTCAACTGGCTAATTCATATAGAATGATCTATAATTATGGAAATGCAGAAAAATGGTTTAAGGCTGCGGTAAACGTAAGCTCTTATGATTACCCCCTTGGAAGATATTGGTATGCTTTAAGTCTCAAAAAAAACGGCAAATACAAAAAATCATTGAACCAGTTTCTTCAATTTACATATGAATTTACCGAACAGGAATCTTATTATTTCAAGTCTGCAGAATTAGAAATTAAGAGTTGTATTTTTGCGTTTGATGAAATTATAAAATCAAAATCAGAAATTATTGTCAATCGACTGCCTTATAATGTAAACGCAATTGAAGCTGATTTTGCTTCTAACTTTGGTGATCATGACTCATCTCTAATTTACGCGTCTACCAGG
>JAESSM010000086.1 GCA_016764115.1 Bacteroidia bacterium
GATTTCAAATGATTCTTTATGATATTGAGCAGCTTTTACAAAATCGGCTATTTCTTTGTTGAATTTTTGCAGATGCCCGTAGACAGTGGTATATCCATTGGGATGAATAATATATAAGGCATTTCCATATCCATAGGGAGAAACTTTGATTCTGGAAACGTATCCATCTGCAGCTGCAAAAACATTTTTTCCCTGTACACCTTGTGTTTTAATATCAATCCCTGCATGGAAATGATTGGAGCGCAACTCCCCAAAAGAGCCGGCTAAATAAAGTGGGATGTCGAGTGGTGAACTAAAATAATCCTGAGGATAATTGTTTTGCGCGGATAGATTAGAATAGAACGAACTAACAACTATGAACAAACAACTAAAAACTGATTTACCTAACATCGCAAGTAAGCATTTTTTTATCTTCGATAAAGGCTTCCAATTTGTCTGCAATAGCTACTGGGCCAACCCCGGCAGGAGTACCAGTAAATATCAAGTCGCCAATTTTTAAAGTGAAATATTTTGAAATAAATTCGATCAACTTATCAAATGAAAATATCATATTTTGAGTATTTCCTTGTTGAACCTTTTCTCCATTTTTAGTTAATCCAAAATTAATACCATTTTTTGTACCTAGATCAGCAAGAAGAATAAAATCACTAACCGGAGCGGCTCCATCAAAACCTTTGGCTAGATCCCAGGGAAGACCTTTTGATTTTAATTTGGATTGAATATCTCTTGCGGTAAAGTCAATTCCAATTCCTATTTCTTCATAGTATTTATGAGCGTACTTTGCCTGAATATTTTTTCCGAGTGTACATACTTTTATTACTAACTCAACTTCATAATGGACATCTTTTGAAATCGCAGGGATAAAAAAAGGGTTGTTTTTAGTTATCAAGGAACTATCGGGTTTTGTAAATATTATCGGTTCTGTTGGAACTTCGTTTTTCAGTTCCTTAGCGTGTTCCACATAATTTCTCCCTACACAAATTATTTTCATATTAGAAACTCATTTTCAAATTAGCACATTTACAAATTTTCAAATTAAATTTTCGTATTCTTTATCAATTAATAGATCTCCTGATTCTGCAGCAGCCACTGCTAACTCATCGCATCGTTCATTTTCAGGAATTTCCGTATGTCCTTTCACCCATTTGAACTTTACATTGTACTTTCTATAAATATTCAAAAACCTTTTCCAAAGATCAGGATTCTTCTTTTTTGCGAAATTCTTTTTCTCCCAACCGAATAACCAACCTTTTTCAACCGCGTCAACTACGTATTTTGAATCTGAATAAATAACCACCTGATGGCCATTTTCTTTCAAGGCTTCTAACCCAACAATGGTTGCCAATAATTCCATTCTATTGTTGGTTGTTAATCTATATCCTTCTGAAAGTTCTTTACGATGAGGTCCGGCAAGTAGTACAACTCCATACCCTCCCGGTCCGGGATTTCCTTTTGCAGCACCGTCTGTATAAATAGTTATCAAGGTTAGTTATTTGATGGCAAATTTATCAATTAATATTATAATACTTCTGCCACCACAAAAGTACTCCCACCAACAAACACAAGGTCATCTTTACTTGCGTTTTCTTTGGCTGTTTTATATGCTTCATCGACCGTTGAAAAAGACGAGCCAACTAATCCAATTTCAGCAGCTTTGTTCTTAAGAATAGATGCATCTAAAGCTCTTGGTATTTTCGCTTTACAGAAATAATAGCTGGCATCTTTAGGCAATAAATTTAAAGCACTATCTATATCCTTGTCATTCACCGTTCCGTACACAAAATGTAGTTTTTTATATGGCATTGAATTTATCTGATCCAACACTTCTGATAAACCATCATGGTTATGCCCTGTATCACAAATAGTTAGGGGGGTATCGGATATTTTTTGCCATCTTCCCTGGAAACCAGTATTATTAGAGAAGTTATTAGCACCTTGACGGATATGATCCTCAGTTATGTTGAATTGTTTTAGTAGTTCTATAGATTGAATTGTTGTGACAAAATTATTAACCTGGTACTTTCCACATATACCCAAAATTGCTTTATCAAGATATGGTTTACCTAATTTGTATAAGTCTAAAGTGATTTCTGCATCTTCAATTTGAACATTTTTTACTGAGAAGTTTTTGTCAGCAAAATAAATTGTAGCATCCCTTTTTTGAGATATTTTCTCAAATACCTGATCGGTTTGGGAATTTGATTCTCCAATAACAACAGGCACTCCTTCTTTAATGATTCCTGCCTTTTCAAATGCAATCTCTTCTTTAGTTTCTCCTAAAAATTGAGTGTGATCCAATCCGATATTGGTTATGATTGAAATTTCCGGTACAATAACATTTGTAGAATCGAACCTGCCGCCTAATCCTGTTTCAATGATAGAAATATCAGTTTGGTTCTTATAGAAATGGTCAAATGCCATACATACAGTCATTTCAAAGAATGATGGCTCTATTGTTTCAAATGCGGTCTTATTATCTTCAACAAAATTGATCACTTCATCGCTAGAGATCATCTCACCATTGATCTTAATTCTTTCCCTGAAATCTTTTAAATGGGGGGATGTGTATAGACCAACTTTTAATCCTGAGGTTTGCAAAATACCTGCTAACATATGTGCAACAGAACCTTTTCCATTAGTTCCTGCAATGTGTATGGTTTTTACTTTTTGATGAGGATTTTCTAAATGCTCACATAACCTCAAAGTGTTGGTTAAATCCTTTTTAAATGCCACGGGCCCAACCCGCTGATACATGGGAAGCATCGAGAAAAGATAATCTATGGTTTCAGAATAGTTCATTTCCTTTCAAAATAAGGACAAAAAAAAGACCCCGAATACTCGGAGTCCTTTTTAAATTGTTAAAGTTGTTTATTTAACTTTTTCTGAAAGGTTTTTTCCAGCTTTAAATCTTACAACTTTTCTTGCAGGGATTTTAATTTCTGCACCAGTTTGTGGGTTTCTTCCAGTACGAGCAGCTCTTTTTGCAACTGTGAAAGTTCCAAATCCAACCAATGTTACTTTTTCACCACTTTTTAAAGAACCCATTGTAGATCCTAAGAATGAATCCAATGCTTTTGTAGCTTGTGCTTTAGAAATGCTTGCATCTCCAGCAATTTTGTTAATTAATTCTCCTTTGTTCATTTTTTAAATTTTTTTGTCCGTTTTTTTCGGACGAGGTTAAACATTAATTTTCTGAAATGTATGTCACACGTGTGTTAGAGCAACAAA
>JAESSM010000227.1 GCA_016764115.1 Bacteroidia bacterium
CGTGCGGAAGGAGCTGAAATTCAATTTGTAATTGACAATTCGCAATTATCATTAAATATTTTTACCACACGACCAGATACAATTTTTGGTGCGACTTATATGGTACTCGCACCTGAACATGAATATGTCCATCAAATAACAACTGATAAAAATAAGCATAGCGTTGAAGAATATCTTGAATATGTAAAAAGCAGATCGGAAAGAGAAAGGCAAGCCGAGGTAGATAAAATAACCGGTGTTTTCACAGGGGCTTATGCCGTCAACCCATTAAATGATCAAAAAATGCCGATTTGGATCAGCGAATACGTATTGGCTGGATATGGAACAGGTGCAATTATGGCCGTTCCTGGACATGATTCAAGAGATTATAAATTTGCCAAAGAATTTGACTTGCCGATCATTCAAGTTATAGAAGGAGCTGATATTACTTCAGAATCATACGATGACAAAACAGGCAAAATGATCAATTCTGATTTAATTAATGGAATGGAAGTTCAGGAGGCAATTCAAGCAGTGATCAAAAAAGTTGAAGAATCAGAAATTGGAGAGGGGCAAGTGAATTATAGATTACGTGATGCAGCTTTTAGCAGGCAAAGATATTGGGGTGAACCATTCCCTGTGTATTACAAAGATGATACGCCATATTTGTTGGATGAATCCAAGCTTCCATTAAAGTTACCCAAAATTGATTCATACAAACCAACGGAAGATGGTGAACCTCCTTTAGCAAGAGCTGAAAACTGGAAAAGTGATGATGGACATGCTCTCGAAACGGATACGATGCCAGGTTATGCTGGTTCATGTTGGTATTTCTTAAGATACATGGATCCAAACAATGAAAACGAGTTTGTATCAAAAGAAGCCGAAAATTATTGGAACCAGGTTGACCTTTATATTGGAGGGGCAGAACATGCTACCGGGCATTTATTGTATTCCAGATTCTGGAACCAGTTTTTGTTTGATCTAGGTTTAGTTAGTAACAAAGAACCATTTCAAAAATTGGTTAATCAAGGAATGATTCAGGGAAGGTCGAATTTTGTATACAGAGTCAAAGATTCTAACAAATTTGTCTCTCACGGTTTGAGAAAGGAACATAACACAACTGCAATTCATGTTGATGTTAATATGGTTGACAACGATATTTTAAATATTGAAAAATTTAAAACATGGAAATCCGAATTCAATGATGCTGAATTTATTTTGGACGATGGAAAATATGTTTGCGGAGTTGAGGTTGAAAAAATGTCAAAATCCAAATGGAACGTTGTAAGTCCTGATGACATTATTGATAAATACGGTGCTGATACGCTTAGAATGTATGAAATGTTTTTGGGGCCATTAGAAGATTCCAAACCATGGAACACCCACGGGATTGAAGGAGTTCATAAGTTTTTGAGAAGACTTTGGAGGTTATTTTATGATGAACAGAGAACTTTGCTAATTACAGATGATGCACCCAACGAAGATGAACTGAAAACACTTCATAAAACGATTAAAAAAATAGAAGATGACAACGAGAAATTATCTTTCAATACTTCAATAAGCGCTTTTATGATTTGCGTTAACGAGTTAACTGATCTAAAATGTTATAAAAAACCTATTCTTAGCGATCTAATTACTTGTTTATCTCTATTTGCACCCTATATTTCAGAAGAACTTTGGCAAGTATTGGGAAATAATGAAAGTATAACCAAAGCTAAATTTCCTGAGTGGAACAATGATTTCATTAAAGAAGATTCTTTTGAATGCCCAGTCTCAGTAAATGGAAAAGTAAGAGCAAAGATCAATATTCCAATTGATTTAACACAAGAGCAAGTACAGGAGAGAGTAATGGATTTGGAAACAGTTCAAAAATGGATGGAAGGAAAGGAGCTTAAGAAATTTATTTATGTTCCTAAGAGGATTGTGAATATAGTTACAAATGTTTAAGTCTTATTTAATTCTCCCAGTTTCTTATATTTCAGGTACGTTTCTTTTGCAGATAGCGTACATATTACCCATCCGTAATACCCATCCCAAAAGCCAGCTTTGATAATATAATTTCTGAAAAGCTTAAACCCTGCGCTTACTATAGCTCTCAAGATATTTGATCGCTTACCATTTGCAAACATAGCCTCTGCTGCCAAAGTTGAAAAATGTTCGACCTTTTTTTGGTGCTCCTCAATCGTGTAATATGGATAATGGAGTAATGGCCCTCTTAACATTTTTGGTTTTACTCCACTAGACAATTCAAACCTGTCATGTGGATTAACGCCCTTCCACATTCCCTTATCTTTATCAATTAATCTAATTTTTCTATCAGGTGACCAGCCGCTAAAATTAATCCACTGACCACAATAATTATTCAACCGATTTACATAGTAGGCTTCGCCATCCCAATGCTTTTTAATGTATTGAATTGACTCTATCAACTTTTCAGACAATGCTTCATCTGCATCTATAGACATAACATACTGATAGTTTGTTTGTGCCATCACATAATTCTTTTGGCCAATATACCCTTCAAACTCATGTTCAATAAAATTCACTTCAAATTCTTCACAGATCTCCTTTGTTTTATCTGTTGAATAAGAATCGACTACAACGATCTCATCAGCAACTTTTTGAACTGACTCCAAACATCTACGAATGTCACGTTCTTCATTATAAGTTATTATTGCGATAGAAAGGTTAATCATTCTTTTTTCGTTGATTCGTGTATTGGTGTATTTGTTAATTCGTATAAAATCGCTGAATAGTTACTTATTTTTGTAATGAATAATGCTAACATGCCAATTTATACAAATGATACCAATAATCTACTAATATGCAAATAGCGAATAGCTTATAGATAATATTTTAATAAACCGAATATACGATTACACAAATTAACGAATACACGAGTTAAGAATTTTGTTGGATATTAAATTGGTATTGGCAATCTTTGAATTGTATTAATCCATTATACCTTGTCTTCAGAAATAGAAAATCTACTATCACAACTTCATGAAGGAAATAACAAAGCCTTGGCAAGAAGTATTTCCATTGTCGAAAATGAAACTGATGGCCACCAATATCTTCTCGAAAACCTCAAAATCAATCATAGTACCTCTGTAATTGGCTTAACCGGGCCTCCCGGAGCAGGTAAAAGTACATTGGTAAATTGCATCTTATCTCAGCTAGCAACAGATGGGAAAAAAGTAGGTGTAATAGCTATTGACCCAACTTCACCTTTCAATTTAGGTTCGCTGCTTGGCGATAGGGTTCGGATGAGTAATCATTTTAATGATGAAAACATCTTTATCAGGTCTTTAGCAACCAGAGGTTCATTGGGTGGCTTATCCGCAAAAACCATTGAAGTTGTTGATATAATGAAATCAGCAGGGTTTGATCAGGTGATTGTTGAAACCGTTGGGGTTGGCCAATCAGAAATAGAAATAATTGGTTTGGCAGATACCACAGTTCTTGTTTTGGTTCCAGAATCCGGAGATGAAATTCAGACTTTAAAATCCGGCATCATGGAAATTGCTGATATTTTTGTGGTTAACAAAGCTGAAAGAGACGGTGCAGATGCGTTCGTTAAAAACCTTCATAATTTCTTGAAAGATAAATCTGGTAACTCCTGGAAACCATCAGTAGTAAAAGCAATTGCCACACAAAATTCAGGAATTGAGGAATTATTAGAACAAATACAAAATCACCAAAAATCCATAGATAAAAAAGACAACTCCATTCATTTATTTACTGAAAAAGCATATAAACTCATTCAAAATAATCGAATGAAAGATGTTAATAGGAGTACCTTAAAAGCATCCATTGAGAGCTCAATAAATAAAGATGGGTTTAATTTGTATTCGTTTGTGAATAATTGGGATAAATAATTCAAAGTAAAAAATCACATAACTTTCTTAATTACTAGGCTATTAGCTTAATAGGTTATTTTTTATTCTATTCAGGATATACTACTAAATTTCCATCATTGCCCAAATACCATTGATCAATTTTCTCAAATATTTGTCTTACATAATCAGGATATATAATATTATTACTTTCTAAGGCAGTATGAGCTTCCCACCCACATGAACTTTTATCTGCTGCACCGTCTAAATAAAAGGTGAAATATAAATTTGCATTCCCTCTACCCACTTGAGGTATGGGACACATCCTGCAGTACCCCTGATAATTCTTATGATTTATATACTCATTAGCAACATGCCATAGAGTTATTAACTCTGCTAGTGTAATTCCTTCCATAACGATTTGGTTTTTATTTATTTTATTTTCTGTATTTAATCTTTGAGTTGTTTTGATTTTTTGATTGACACTCCCTTTGTATGGATATGTGTGACACCACCTATTCTGGGTTTAACCTCATTTAACAAAGGCAACCTAAATTGGTTTTTTACATAATAATCATTTAAGATAATCCCTTCACATAGGCTGTTGATGATGTTATCGTTCTTCTCATATTGTTTGGGAACACCATTTTTATTGAGGTTAAAGACTTCTTTAAATTTATCTATATTGACTCTTGATTTTCCCACTACCTCTCTTAATTGATGGCTTTCAACAAACCCAAAGTATATATCTCTTTCGTTTGATGTTGGTTTCATTCCTTTAATATATCTTCTGTTAATAAAATGATCAAAATCCGTTCTTTTGATCTTCTCTTGGAATTTGGGTAAATTATCTAGAATTCTCTGTGCTTTTTTTCGGCTATAACGATTAAAAAGATACCAACTAAATAGAATATAACGCGTTGAGAACTCTTCACCATTTTTTTGTACTCGTTTAATTAGTTCGGCAAACTCAAGATTTAGAGTTCTTCTTTTTACATCAAAACAAAAGATATCTTTAATAAATTTGGAATTAAAGAATTTTTCTAGATCAAAATCATTTTCAGTAAATTCTTTACTATTCCGAGTGCGGTTATTGCAGAATGAATTAAGGATGGTGGCTAAATGTTCTCTAACTCTACTAAAAATATCATCATTTGATTTACCTAGATAAATCATCTCAAATTTGTCGCCTTGTTTTTCCCAGAGGGTGTAAATCCCGTGTACTTTTTCAGGATGGCTTCTACATAGTTCTATAAAGCTTGATAGTGAATATCTAGAGCTCCTTCTATGAATCACTTTTTTTAAATCTCTGGTCAGTGCTTCCATTTTCTTGTTGTTTTAGTTAAAAAACATGCAAGTTACAAGCTTATTATACGAAAGTCAAATACAAGACGATTTCTGATAAATCAGGCTAGAAAGGAGAAGTCCCTTAACTTCCCTCCACAATGTAATTTGGAATCTCCTCAACAAAGCAGGGGATCTTCGCATCAAATCTTGCTTGATAGATTCCAGTTGGGAAGAACTTGCTTTTCAAACAACTAATCTCTAGTAAATCTGAGATATCATTGCCAAATTCATCTTCCATAAAGCCAAAATAGCCAGGCCGATGCAGAATATGCACTATATCCGAGTAGTTTTCAATTGCGTGATTTTCAAAATCAGACATATATGGTCTCTTATCACCTCCCCTTAACTCTAACATATGCCCTAGTTTAGCAGTATATACAATCGGAATCCTAAGATATGTTTTTAGTTCGTGAAGCATCTTAATATATTGCCCATTATTACTAACAACCGGTAAGTGATGATAGGGATTAAAATCATCAGTATTAGAGTATCCAGTTAACATACCAATACCGTCAATAATAATATATTGAGCTTTTGAAGCTAACGCTTCAGCTATGATTGTATCCTTTGCCTGTTCAATATTCTTTGACAATATACCACCAACCGATAGGTTCAAATTATGGAGTTCGTTAATAGCATGTTTAGAGCGATTTACTATACTTTTCTTTTCATTTCCTATGGGTTTTTCTTTTTTTAGAAACGCTCGTTGCAAATCATCCAAATTATTGGCAGATATAATATTAAATAGTCTTTTGACAATTTCCTTTTTCTCATCAGCCAGAAAATATGCTAAACAATTTTTAGGATTTTTATTCAATCCTTTTAATGAGTTCTCAATTATGATATGGAGACAGTAGGTTGTTGTTCCCATGCCTGGCCTTCCTCCAAATACAGCTAAATAGCTATCCGGGGTATTCTCTGAAATGAATGGAAGCCTAAGAGCTTTGGAACATTTATGATAATCCTTTATATCCTGATCGCTTGTATTATCCAAATTTAAGTTAGCAATAGTTTCTTCAACAAATGTGATCGAATCTTTAATTGATAATTTTTCAGACATGATAGCCAAAGATTTAAAGGTGAGAATTTCTATTCTACAAAATTGAGAAAACAAAATCCGGAAGTCAATAGATGTTGAAAAGTAAATTGTTAAAACTTTTCAACATTACTGATTTTAGGTTAGCGTGATTGATATTGATAGCAAGTCGTGATAAATCTTTAAGATGTCCAACGACTACAAGATTTCGACTCTGTTCAATCTGACGAATATATTTACGTTACTCCTGATAATAAACCCTTTTCACTCTTTGAGAAACTGAGGTTAGTATTTCGTAGGGTATGGTTTCGAGTGCTTTGGCCATGTCGTTAATCGGTAATGCTTCTCCGAAAATCAAAACTTCATCCCCTTCATTCACGTCTATATTAGTTACATCTATCATACACATGTCCATACAAACATTTCCAACTATTGGTACTTTTTTACCATTCACCAACAATTGATAATTTCCGTTTCCTAATTTCCTATTAAGTCCATCAGCATATCCTACCCCAACAGTGCCTATTTTCATTGTGCAATCCACTTTTAATTTTCGATTGTAACCCACACTCTCTCCTTCTTTTACTTCTTTGATCTGAGAAATTGTTGCTTTGAATGTGCTTACTTGCTGCAACTCATTTTGAACTTCTCTTGAGCTATCAATACCATACAACCCAATTCCTAACCGCACCATATCCATCTGGGCATCAGGAAATCGAATGATCCCTGCAGAGTTCGAAATATGCTTTAAGAAAGGATATTCTAAACCAACCGAGAATTTTTCACATGAAGTATTAAAACTTTCGATCTGCTGCTTTGTAAAATCATCATCCTCACTTTCATCGCTTGCAGCTAAATGTGAAAATACCGATATCACCTCCACTTGATCATTATCAACTAAAAATTCTATTAACTCATCCAATTCATCTATAGAAAAACCCAACCGGTGCATTCCCGTTTCCAGTTTAATATGAATTGGAAATTTGTCTGAAGCTGCCCTATTAAAGGATTCTGTTAAGCTAGTTTTAAAATTCTTCAATATTTCAATGCTATAAATTTCCGGTTCCAGTTTGTATTTTATTATGGCATTAAAACTTTGAGATTCAGGGTTCATTACCATAATAGGCATTGTGATTCCGGACTTTCTTAACGCTACTCCTTCATCAGCATATGCCACAGCTAAATAATCCACTTTGTGGTATTGCAATAAACTAGCTACCTCATAACTCCCACTTCCATAAGAGAAGGCCTTAACCATTGCCATGATCTTTGTGGATGGTTTTAATTTTGATCTATAGTAATTCAGATTATGTGTAATTGCGTTAAGGTTTATTTCTAGTACGGTTTGGTGATCTTTCTGTTGAAGTAAATGACCAATTTTTTCAAATTTAAATTTTCGGGAACCCTTTAATAAAATAGCCTCATTGTTAAAGTCAAATGAGTTAAATTCCTTCAAAAAAGATTCGGTATCCAGATAGATCTTCTTTTCGATTCTAAAACATTGATAGTTTTGACAAATGGAATTTCCTATACCTATCAACCTATTTACTCCCTTCTGCGTTAGAAGCTCCTGAACTGAAGTGTATAATTGATGTTCATCTAATCCGGTTTGAAGAATATCTGATAATATAACCGTCTTTTTGGTATGTTGATTTTGTTGACTTAACAGATCAAGTGCTATACTTAACGACCCCAAATCTGAATTATAGCTATCATTGATAATCGTACAACCATTAATTCCCGAATTTAACTGCAACCGCATTGCCACAGGGGAAATATTTTTAATTCTTTCCTGAATGATCTCCTGAGAAACATTCATTTGCAATAACACCGCCCAGCAAGTAATAGAATTGTCAATAGAAGCATCATCGATAAAGGGAACATCAATAGTAACATCCTTTTTATTATGTGTTGCAGTTATTATGGATGTTGTTTGCGACTTTTTTATTTCATTCACTTTGAGATCTGCATCTTCATTTTTTGACCAGGTAAATGCGTTTTGAAATTTCGGCTTCTCATCCAAGTCATCTTTACAGTACACAACAGTTTCACAATTCTCAAACAACTTTAACTTTTCCTGAATTTTTTCTGATTTACTATCAAAACCCTCATCATGAGCATCACCAATATTGGTTAATACTCCAATGGTGGGTTTTATTACCTGCTCCAGGTTTTGCATTTCTTCACTTTGCGAAATACCGGCTTCAAAAACACCAAGATCATGTTCATCATTAATGTTCCATACCGACAATGGCACACCAACTTGTGAATTATAGCTTTTAGGACTTCTGACAATTTTATAATCCTGAAGTAAAAGTTGAAACAACCATTCTTTTACAATGGTTTTTCCGTTACTGCCTGTAATCCCTATAATTGGGATATTAAAGTTTTTTCTGTGATGAGCGCAAAATTTTTGTAATGCAGTTACACAATTGGAAACCTTTATAAAACTCGCATTCGGAAATTCATCAACATTTATTTCTTCGCTAACTATGAAGTTCCTCACTCCAGACCTGTATACATCTTTTAAATAATGATGTCCATTATTTCTTTCTCCAACCAATGCAAAGAAAAGAGCACTTGCTGTATTGTATGCTTTTCTACTATCGATCAGGACATCGTCAATAATCATTTCAGAATTCAACTTTGTAAGAGCAGATCCTTCGACAACATTTTCAACTTCTGATATGGTATATTTAGCTGAACTCATTATTAATTCGCAAAATCGTTAATTCGTGTATTCATAATTCGTAGACATTAATTCTTTTCCATCTTTCTATAGTAAATTACCAACACTAATCCGGATATAAATGCAAAGCAACCTAAAATCAGCATAGCATATATTACATTATTACTATTCGTGATAAACGGAATTGAAAATATTATGAGAAAAATAGATCTCAAAATTATATTAATTACTGCAAACACACTGTTAGATCTTCCAATAATATCATTGGAAATATGATTGAATAAATATGTTACTCGTAATATTCTGGTACCTGCATTGCTTAATCCTAATAATAAACAGATCATGTAGAAAATAAATACAGATTTAGTACAATATCCTAATCCGAAAATAAGAGTAGTAATAAACATCATTGTGATGATAGCTTTGACTGTATTGATCTTCTTGAAAAGCAATTGCATACTTAATCCTGCCAACACGGCACCAAATGCAAAAAATATTTCGGAAGAAGCATAAACTTGTGCATTCGCATGTAAATGATGACTTACATACATCGGAAATATAAATATCACTCCAATTAAAACTGTAACAAAAATGGAATACGATGCATTCCCAAAAACAAAGATCATTGGATTTTGTTTTAAAAAACTGATACCTGTTTTAAATCTTTTAAGAATACTGCCCATTTCTATTTGCCTTTCCGCTGCCGGAACATATTTTATAAATGACACAACAATAACCGCAAGGAAATAAGTTATTGCGTTTAGCATAAATATTTTTTGCAAGCTCCATGCTTCAATTGAAAAAGGCAATTGAACCGATATTCCTAAGAATTTCAAAATACCATCATCAACACCTGCTACTAACACTGCAGCCATCGCGCCAGCAATCATCAAGGTTATCTGCCCTTGAATTTCCAGATATGTATTCACTCTTTTATAATCTCCCTTTTGTGTGATCTCCTGTGCAAAGGCATATAAATTTGGATAATGAATGTTAAAATTGAAGAGGGTTGCCGTAAATACAAGTACAATAAAAAAAGAAGGAATTGCCCCACTTTGATATCCTACGAAAGAAGATAAGAGTAATGTTAAACCGGTAAAAAAAGCAACCATCATAAAGATGCGCTTTCTTGGATATCGATCAATTAAAGTACCTGCCAGTGGATTCCAAAAAATAGTGGCAACTGTAGCGATGGCATACATAACTCCAAAAGCTGATGGTTGTTTTAAGATATCAGTATAATACCACGGGATTGCGATCATACATATTCCCTGACTAAACTGCAAAACTGCATTACCACATAGTAATAATGTAAGGGCTCTGGTATTTTTCATGTATTTTATTATCCGATTTTAGCGGCCACATGGAACCTTTGATAATTAAAATAAACATTTGAGTTTGAGTTTAATGCTGATTTTAATTATGTCGGTTTCATGGAAGATAATAACGATATTTAGATCGTTTTTCTAGTTAACGCGAAAGTAGCCAATTAATGTCAAGAGATGAGAAACAATACAAAAAATGTCTTCTGCTGGCGCAAAACGCTTGTTTGAAAAGAGAGACTTGCAAAAAAGATATTAGAGAAAAACTAACGAAATACGTTTACGAATTATCAATAATTGAAAAGGTAATTCCGGAATTAGAAAAACAAGGTTTTATCAACGAACAGCGATATGCTAAGGCATACGCACATGATAAATTTTTAATTAAACGCTGGGGGAAATTAAAGATCAAGCAACATCTTTGGCAAAAGCAAATTCCAGATAATTTAATTGAACAAGGATTAAACCATATAGATCAACAGGAATATCTGAAAGTTTTAAGCCATGTTCTCTCAAGAAAAGCAGCATTGTTAATAGAAAAAGATCCAACTAAGAGAAAGAAAAAGATGCTTGATTTCGGACTATCCAGAGGGTTTGAGTATGAGTTGATTTGGAAAGAAATTAGTTAGCTAATAGCTTTGGCTATAAGCTATTTAACTATATCAACTCTTCTGGTAACAGTACCCTTAGTTGTTTCTAAAGTCAGGATATAAACTCCCTCAGGGATATTACTTGTATTTATATCGATATTTTGAAGTTTGGTCACTTCTTGTTTTAATACCAAAGAACCTAGAATATCATATAATTTTACTTCCTGTACTTTCAGATTTCCAGCATCAATATGAATATTATCAGTTGCAGGATTTGGATAAACTTCAACATTTTTACCAATTGGTACTACGTTGTTTATTCCTACAATAGCTAAAGAATCAGATAATGTATTATGAGGTACTAATGTCGCGGCAGTATCAATTAGGATTGTTTCATCAAAATCAAGTTCGAAAATACCTCCTGAAAGATTATCGATAGTTACAAATGTTAACGCACCTAACTCACCATCTCCATCTTTTGGCATATGATCAATTCTTGTAAGGGCCACATCAATAAAACTGTTAGTATAATCATTCCTGGCAATCACCACCATATCAGAATCTCGTTTACCTAACCATGAATTGTCAAAATCAATGCTTAAGGAACTGCTATCAATAAAAGAAGCATTAAAACTTATTCTAAATGCAATACCATATATATTCTGAGCTTGTAGACCACTTCTTCCTAATTTGATCTTAGCAACAACTGTATCACCCGGGCTAATTGTATCTTTACTTAATTCAAAATACAGATCCGGGTTAGCAGCATTGTAGGATGACTGTTTAGAAGTCTTACCACTCCCTATTCCATAATTAGTTATGATTGATGGTATGTCGTTTTTATCAATTATTCCATCCCCGTTACAATCCGCATGTTTTAAGTTTTTACCGTTAGCAAG
>JAESSM010000119.1 GCA_016764115.1 Bacteroidia bacterium
ACATAGACTAATACACCACTTGCAGAAGAATTAGAAGAATGAGGCAAAGGATAGTAATCAAATTCTATATCCAAATATTTTTGATTGATCACCAACCTGTTGTACTCTCCAAATTCATAGCCTGATGTAAACTGAAACTTTTGAAGATACCCATCATATCTATCAATTGGCTTTACACCTATTTTTTTGAACTCATCAATGATATACTCATAAGCCAACTGTTCACCTTTGGTTCCGGTTTCTCGTCCTTCAAATTCGTCTGAAGCTAATTTTTGGATGTGCCGTTGAAGATTCTCTGTAAGTGTTTGACTAAATGAGACACTAATAGAGACAATGAAAATCAGGATGTAAGCAAGAAGGTTTTTAGGAAATTTCATACCCCCGAAAATAGCAATATTTCATTACATTTCGTTAATTCGGGTATTGGTATATTCGTTAATTCGTATATTAGTTCTATAAGCTATTCGCTATTATCTATCTACTATAAGCTACTTTCAATAATCATTTTACCCGAATACATCAAATCATGTATATGGTTGTACTGATAAGTACCAGAGCGGCCGATAAGATGCAAGTTCTTAAATTGGCTTAGGTATTTATCTATTTCTAGTAGTTTCTCATCAACATCTTTTTCCAGAACGGGGTATGCATTTTTTATGTTTCGAACTTCTGCATTGATAACGTCCTTTTCCTCTATAAATGAAAGTTGAATCAATTGGGATTTTATGCTTTCAATTATTACATGATCAGTTTCATTCCAAATTTGATCTGTTTCGAAACAAGGAAGTTCTACAATCAATGACGTTTTTCCAGTCGGAGCCATTTTAACGCTCCTGTTCTTAGGTTCATAAATTCTTGTAAAAGGAAGTTTCGAATCGGGGAAATAAAGGGATGCATTATTTGATATTTGATCCTTATCAAGAAAAAAAGCAACCAACTTTATGTTTCTGAATTTTAAAGATCTCGCAATCGATAAAATTTCTGTCGGAGGTAACGGATCTAATATCTCCAACAAAATGGATATCGGTAAAGTAGATATTATTTGATCTGATTTAGTAGAAGAACCATCTGTAAATTCAATTGAGCCGGGAATGAAGTTCTCATGACTTATTTTTGAAACACGTTTGTTCAGCTTTATGTTTTCTGAACCACATTTTTCAGCCAGACAGTCCATGATCTGTCCTATTCCAAGATCTGGATAATAAAAGCTCCCATCTAAGTGCTTGGTTTTTATGCTATTACCACCAATTACTTCTTTTAATAAAGTTTTGATCGTTAACCCTTCTAATCTCTTTCCCGAAACTTTTACAGATAATTGATCAGAGGCTATCCCCCAAAGTTTCTCTGAATAATTTAATAGAAATGATTCGGCAAGAGTTCTTCCATATTTATTTATCGTAGCCGATTTAAAATTATTTGGATCTCCATTTGATCTTTGACCCAAAACCTCCCAACCAATTGACAAGCACTTTCTTATTCCTAAATTCTTGATAACATTCAAAGGACTTATCGGAAAGTCAAGATATTTCCCCTGATGATAAATTTGGCTTGGCACATTGATCTCTTTAAGAGAATCTCCCAAAAGTGATTTGACTTCTTTGGTTACTTCCGGAATTTTATCGTGAAAACGATGTGCTCCTGAATCATAATAAAAATCTCCTGATTTAAAAGTAACTGCGTTACCACCCGTTTTTTCAGATGCCTCGTAAAGAGTAAAATCAAGTTGGTTTTTCCTTGCATAATAACCGGCAGACAAGCCTGCCGGGCCTCCGCCCAGTATTGCAATATTTGTTTTATCTTCTTGCAAGCTCATAAACCTTTACAGAGGGCCATAAATTATTGACATAAGGGTTGTGATAAAAAGTATTAGCATGTACTATCTCTATATCAAATTCAGGAATTGATTTTCCTACATAATAAAAACTCTCGTACCTATTAATTACGCTTTCAAACTCTGCATCTGTTTCAACATCAACCAATTCAACCTTCAAAGCTTGTTTCCCAAAATATTGGTTTACTAAAGGAATTGAGACCACTGTTTTAGTATTGTCCTGACCTTTTAAGTAGGATAATGCCTGACTTATTGCTGATGGGTTTTGATGCTGCTTTGCAATCACAATTCCAACAACTGAATAAGATATTAAAAATATTGCAGCTATTCCTTTTCTAAGATTACTACTCATATGTTTAGATAAGCCAACCGTTATGATCATCAATATAACAGCAACCACGGGAAGCACATGGCGAGGCTTGTACATAATATTTTGAAAAAAATAGATCCACAACAAATACAACAATGTTGAAGCAACTATTATTTGAATAATTTTCTTGTGATCATGACCAATGTTTTTTGCCTTAATAAATCCAAAGATGCTAAAGACCAATCCACCCGAAACCAACAATGTTAACCAGTGTCTTCCACCATCGTAGCCACCAAGACCGTGCGCCCAAATACCTTGGAATAAATATTTCAACCGAAGCCAATAGGCATTTTCGGTAATTATTGTTCCACCCCATTCACCAAAATGGCCTGTTGATTGTTTAGCTGCTGAATCGAGAATGCCATCTAATCCCATAATGAACACAAATGGAATTATCCAGATAAGGCCACCCATTATTAGTGATAACAAAAAACTCCATCTTCTCTTATCAATTATTGTGATATAAATTGCTGGAATGAACAGGAATGGAATAAATGACAACCGAACTCCAAATGCCAATCCAGTTATCAATCCAAATAATACTATGTCGGTTATGCATTTGGATTTAATATATTTCACAAAGAATAATAATCCTACCATGATTGCAGCCAAACCCAAAATATCTGACATATACCTGTTTCCCATCAACCAAATCATGGGGTTAAAAAATATCAAGACATCCAAGATCCATAACTTTGCTTGTGGGTAGATGCTGTTCAAAATACTACGTGCACTGCACATTAATAGGAATGTGGCTAATCCACCTATAATGGAAAATGAAATAGAAAATTTTCCACAAACAGCATAAATCACATTGACAATGAAGCAAAAAACAGGATACCCGGGAAAGTGCGGTTGTAATTTTTGAAGATCATATTCCTGAGTGGCTAGTGCAAATCTCAAGCTGTCCGGATCTTCAATGTAATAAATAGTAGTAAGCAAACGGCTGGCAATGCATAACACTAATACTATGATCCACCAATATTTATGATATTTACTAGAAAGTAAGGTCATATTGAGCGGAGTCGAAATATTGACCGTCAAGACTTCGACTCCGCTCAGCCTGACTAATTAAGATTTATCAATCAACTACCACCCAGCTACCAATTCTGCTGAAAACCCATATGCATCTTTTAGTATACTTGCTGCAGCATCTAAATTAGTTTTTACTGCTTCAGATGGTTTTGTACCTAAGTATGTGTTAATGGATGCGAGATCAGTTTTCCCGATCTTATTATCGCTCCTGTATGATAGCATATTTACATACCCTTTTAGTTCTGCCCAATGTTTAATAATATCAAATGAACCGCTGTTAATATCAGCTTTTGTTTCGTTGATGTAATGGATAACTGTAGCAGCAATAATTTCTTCCCAATTATCTTCAATGGTAGTTATCGCAGTATTTCTTTTGTTATAATCAATATTGGTTATTGCAGCACGGCCATCTAAAAATGCATCAAATATAGCTTTTGTATAATCCACATCGGTATTTACGGAAACTGCTGCTGCACCCAAGTCGCGTTTTGCGGCAGTTTGTGCATAGTAAAAACATTTCTCAGTTTCCGGATCAATCGATCCATTTCCATCTGAATCATCTTCAGCTGGATCTTTTATTTTAGAGTCGGTATAATTATTATAATCCAAAGCTGCTCCAAAGTATCCGAAGGCTTCATCAAAATGATGCTCCATATCTGTTCCTTTTCCAGCAGTAACTGATTCGTTATCATCATCTGGCACTTTATCAAAATAGGATAGTGCCTGGCTCCAAAATATGGAACCCATCAATGTTTTCTCTACTAATTGCTTAAGGTCTAAACTATCAGCAGTGACATAACCTTTGCCTGAAGAACTCAAACTGTCAATTTGATTAAAGTAATCTAGTATTAAAGAATCATCACTTGTAGATGCAACTTTATCTTTTAAGTTCTTATAGATCGCTATACTCGAGTAGAGATAGTCTGTATTCTCATAAAGAGCAATAAGATCAGTAGCTTTTACTGCTCCTGCATCAGCTTCAGCTATTTTACTTACTAAGTCTCCTAGCAGCAAGAACCTCACTGTTTGTCCACTGTGATCTACATTGGAAAAGTTATAAGTTGATGGAACACTATACCCTGTATCTAATACGCAACTGCCGTCATCTTTGTCTGCATCTATATCGTAGTTTCGTGCGTTCGGATCTGTACACCCT
>JAESSM010000087.1 GCA_016764115.1 Bacteroidia bacterium
CGGTAGCTTCATGTGGTCTTCAGGAAGAGCGGCTGTGTCGATTGTCTTGGAACAGAGTTGGGAACCCATTTTAAATGAGCGCTAAAATCAAATTTAATTTTGACAAACTGATCGGTACTTACATAGATATAGAAGGAATTATTTTTATTTCATTTCTTATTCTTTTTGAGTTTGTACTGGTCTTAGCTGATCCGCATATAGAGCGGTATACGGGTGGAGCTCCTGGCTACAAACTTCTTTTCAATGCAGGGATTGCAGGTTTGATGTTCCCACTTCATCACTTCTTTGAGGGTAAACTCAAAAAACGCATTATCAAAGCTCAAAGAGAAAAGATCAGGAAAAGAATGGAGCTGTATAAAAAGGATGTGGAGGAGTTGTAATTCGGTTATTTGTAAATATTCGTTGATTCGTAAATTCGCAAGCCTTTCTTCCTATCTTTGTTAACGTTTGAACATTAAAAATACTTGCCTTGAGAAAAATAATCAACTTACTACATTTTTTGTTCATTATGATTCCGGCTTTATGTTTTTCACAGTCATACTTGCCATTGCAGGATAACTGGGAAATCCCAAGCGATACTTCCATTAAAATAGTTGCGGGCAACTATTCATTTTCAGATAGCTCAAAAGATGGCGTGATCCAGATAACCGGCAAACAGAATATTACAATTGATGGAGATAGTGTGTCTGTAAGTGGCATGGATATGTCTGGCTATATGATACACATCACTAATTCTTCCAATATCACTCTTCGAAATTTTGACCTTATAAGCGGTTATTACTATGCTTTTTATATTAAAAATTCAGACAACATAACAATAAAGAATTGTAACCTATCATGGAACAAGGTAGATTCGACAGGTTGGATCGTTATTTTTGATGGTGCTGCTGAAGCATTAGGTGGTGGCGTTTTTATGAATTCCTGCTCTAACTCTGTCATTGACTCTAATACCATGCAATATCAAAATGATGGAGTAGCTTTATACAATAGCAATAACATCACTGTACAGAACAATAACTTATCCTGGAACACTTCTTATGGCATCAGGATGTATGAAACAGATAGTAGTACGATCTATAAAAATGATTGTTCTCATATAAACAGAATAACAGACCCGAGTGATTGTGCGGCTATTTTATTACTAAACTGCTCCTATAACAATGTTGATTACAATGATTTTACTTATTCCGGAGATGGTATTTTTCTGAATGACTATGAAACTTATAAAGTCAGTGGTAATTCATTTACTTACAATGATTGTTCTTATTCTCCCCACAATGCCATCGAAGCAGTGTTCTCCGAAGGTAATATCTTCAAAAATAACATAGCTAGTAATAGCAATTATGGTCTTTGGCTGGGCTATTCATTTAATACCATTGTGGATAGCAATGAAATTCACAATAACTCAGGAATTGATGCGGATGGAGGGGGTGGAATTGCAATTGACCGTGGTTATAATAATTCTATTACTAATAATTCAATCAGAAATAACAGTAATGGAATAAAAATTTGGGAAAAAGGATCTCCCATTTCACCGTATACCAACACTTCCTATGATTATCAAATTGAGAATAACGTTTTTTATGGAAATAAATATGCTATTCAAATTAACACTACTGATAGCCTGACTATCAAGAACAACGAATTTACAAACAACTGGGCAGGAGTTTATATAGAAGGAACAGTAACTAATGACACTATCACAGCTTGCACATTTAACAATACTGCCCTTTTTTATATTGAAAATTATGCTGCTGATGACATTTATGCAGTAAATAATACTTTTCCTGATGATATCACTCTCATTAGTTGCAAGATTTATGATAAAATGGATGAGCCAAACAGCGGAGAAGTACTATGGAATCCTTTTATTGCCGGCACAACCACATCATTTGAAACAGAACCATCAGTTGATCTCACAGAACAACCTTCAGTATGGGATGCTTACTTTTATGTGGAAGATGCAGCAGCAACTTCTATTTCATGGGATACGGCTGATAAGAAAGAAGGAAATGAATCCCTGTTTTTGGATACCGAAAGTGGTTATGATGTAACAATCCATTACTTTCCGCAAGATGATAAAATTGCTTCCTGGTATCTCAAGCAGGAGGACTCTTTGTCATTTTGGATGAAAATTAATATTACAGATCCTAATAATCCTTATGGAGTTCAGGATGCATTTATCAGGATAGGGAACAGCTGCGGTGGATATTATCAGTATACCAATGACTATTTCCAAAATATCAACCCCCATATATTGAACAATTGTATTGACCAGTGGGTTCAGTTTACGATTCCATTGGTAGGTGATTCAACCTGGAAAAGGACATCCTCAGGAGAAATTACAAATTTTAAAGACATTAATTATGTAGAGATAAATGTAGATGTATGGGAGTACGGCTATGAAATGTGGGTTGACGGTCTTATGCTGCCATTTTATCCAACAGGTCAAAAAAAAAGTAAAATTCAAGATCCGCTAACTTCACTGACTGCTTATCCCAATCCCTTTAGCCAATCAACTATTATTAGTTTTACCCTACCTGAGCCTACTTTGATTTCATTAAGTATTTATGATTTGCTTGGAACGGAAGTGGCATCCTTAATAAAAAACGAACAATTACACGGGAACCAGGAAATAGAGTTTAAGAGTACCGGTCTAGCCAAAGGAATTTACTTCATGGTGTTACAAGCCCTAGAGCAAAAGCTAGTCAGGAAGCTCATTACAGCGGAATAAAATTTACTCAATGTAATGGCTCTTTTCTTCATTGATAGATTGTCCTCAATATAATTTCTTGACATTGCCTTTCTAATTCCTCATCTTTATCAGATGGGTAGTAATTATACCAAAACATTTCTTTTCAGTTTTATTAGCTCATTGTTAATTGGTATTTGTCAATTGAGTTTTGCGCAGGATAAGGCCCACCTGCGGAAAGATTCTCTTAAAAGCGCTTATCAGAATGCTGCTCACGACACAACCAAAGCCAAACTCCTCTTAGCACTTTCAGAACACATTTATCTCTCCAATCCCGATACTGTTATCCCTCTTTGTCAAAAAGCCATTGAGATAATTGATGAAAATTTACCCCATGCAAACCACCAAGAAAAAATTTCCTTTTTGCATATCAAAGCTGGTGCATTGAATAATATTGGATTTATTCATCAGCAACAAGGAGATATAGAGCAGGGGCTGGAGTATTACTTTGAAAGCTTAAAAATCAATGAAGAATTTTTTTTACCAGAAAATGAAAAAAAGTGGAGCAGAAATTTGCAGACAAAAACTTTTTTAAAATTTCAACAATTATTTAAAAAAGGATTGGCTAATGCTTATAACAATATTGGGGTTATCTATGATAATCAAGGGGAGATTGATAAAGGGTTGGAATACTACTTCTTGAGTTTAAAGATTAGAGAAGCGATCAAGGATAAAAAAGAGATGGCTGATACTTATAATAATATTGGGATTATTTATCGAAATCAAGGAGAGATTGAAAAGACTTTGGAATATTTCTTTTTGAGTTTAAAGATTAGAGAAGAAATTAAGTATAAAAGAGGGATGGCTCAGTCTTATAATAATATTGGGTTTATTTATGAGGATCAAGGAGAGATTGAGAAGGCTTTGGAATACTACTTTTTGAGTTTAAAGATTCAAGAAGAGATTGAGGATAAAATAGGGATGGCTTATTCTTATAATAATATTGGGAGCACCTATGAAAATCAAGGGGAGATTGATAAGGGGTTGAAATACTACTTTTTGAGTTTGAAAATTAGAGAAGAGATTAAGGATAAAAATGGGATGGCTGAATCTTATCATAATATTGGGGTTTTTCTGTGTAAGCAGAATAGTTTAGAAGAAGGCATGAGGTATTTGAAGTTGGGATTGGAGTTGGCCATGGAACTCAAGGATAAAGTGGAGATATCTGTTGCTTATTCATCAATTGGTAAGTGGCAGTTGAAGCTAGGACAAGTTGAGATTGCATTGGAAAGCGGGTTGGAGGCTTTGGCAGTGGCTAAAGAGGTTGGACATGTAGAATATACGGAACGGGCAGCAGAGTTGTTGGGCAATGTTTACAAAAAACAAAGCAAGTTTGAAGATGCCCTTATCATGTATGAGTTAGAAATACAAATGCGAGATAGTTTTGTTAATGAAGAAAC
>JAESSM010000088.1 GCA_016764115.1 Bacteroidia bacterium
GAAATGGTGGAAAAGGTTGGCCTTTATTGGCACTTTGTAGACCTGGTCTGGGTATTTGTATTTACATTTTATTATCTACTGTAACATAAAAACACATGGGAATACAAACTGAGAATAGCGAGATTTACTATAAAAAGCATGATCATCCACATACAAAACCGTATGTGAAGGGTTTTTTTGTATTGCTTATTATTACACTTATAGAAGTAGCAATACCAATGACAATGAGTGATCCCCGTTGGTTGGTTGTAACTTTACTTATTACGTTTACGCTAATAAAAGCTGCTTATATCATTATGGTTTTTATGCATATGGGGGAAGAATATCGGGATTTAGCAGTCACAATACTTGTCCCGTTTTTGATGTTTGCAGGGTATTTTATATGGGCTATGCTTAACGAAGGGACTTTTACCCTTTGGTCAAACAACTTCTTTGGCTAACAGTTTATTGATTCTCCTGGGTCAATAGGTTTCACTTTTCTCGGCTAATTGTACTTTATCTCGCAGTAGCCTTTCAATTCTAAGAAAAAGTTCATTAAAATTTATCGGTTTGATGATAAAATCACTAGCACCTAATTCAAACGATTTAGCAGTTATTTCTGCCTCGTTAATCGATGTTGTTAGTATAAATGGAATTGAATAATCTAAATTATTCCTTACGATATCTAACAGCTCAATACCGGATTTGTAAGGCATCATTATATCACTGATAATTAGATCAAGTCCCCTGGTTTTGGCTGTCTTTAAAGCTTCTTCACCATTAGTGGCAGTATAAACAGTATATCCTTTCTTTGATAATTTATGCTCTAATGCCTTTAATGACATTTCTTCATCTTCTACGATCAGTATTTTCATTTTTTCTTAGAAACTAAAAAGTTCTGGATAAAAATGGTTAAGTGTTAATGTAAACGTTATTATTAAGATCACTATTCCTGCTAATAATTTGGAATAGACCCTATACTCATTTAAATCAGACTCGGTGTTGCTTTGTTTCCTAATATTGTTTATTAGATGATTGGCACGTAACATACCACTCTCACCTTTAACGATATAGTCGTAGGCATCATATTTAATTGAGTTCTTAGCTACCGACAAACTTTCCTGGCTTGAAAGCATAATGACAGTAATAGCAGGTTTTCTTTTTTTGATCTGCTTCAATATATGAATGCCATTCATGGCTTTTTTATCAATGCTGTCTAGATGGTAATCTAAAACAATAATTTTTGGATTTTCGTTTAGATTCTCCAAACATTCCTCACCTGAACCAAATTTTTTGATTTTCAGGAACGGATTGGAACTCAGATTGTGCTCCATTGCCTTATTGTGCATTGGATCATCGTCAACTAAAAAGACCGACATGCTTTTTCTATTAAATCTCATGATTTCTAGCTTTTAATGAGTGAATATATAAGGTTGAGTTTAATATGCTCATTTTGGACATTATGGATCAACTTCTTCAATTTTTCTAATATGTTGTAATATTTATTAAATAGATCCATTACACCTTTTTTAATCATATCGTGATTCAAATTAATATAATTGAACAATATAATACTCTCTGTGAAGATATGCAATTTGTGATTTGTTGCAGATCTCAGATTGTGCTCCAATACATCCACATTCATTGTATCATCGCCTAAAACATAGATCGTAAGTTGATTTTTCATGAGATATTTATTCAGCGGTTTTTATGTTGTAGTTATATTGCTCGTGTTGAATTTTTTGAATTGTATTGACCAAGTTGTCAAAAGCATTTTCATTTTTATAGATAAATTTAAATGCACCTTTTTCTAGCAGTTCATTAGCAATCGTCTCATCTGTAATGCTGGAAAGTATAATTACCCTGATTTCAGAATTGAATTTTATTATATGCTTTAAAATAGCTTCTCCATTCCAGGAGCTTGATTCTTCAATTAAATGGTAATCAAGAATAACTACTTCCGGGCATTGATATAAATAACCAAGAAATGGTACGCTTTCTGTAAATAAACTCAATTCGTAATTTTTAAGAGCTTTAAGTTTTTGTTCCAATACCTTCAGGTAAATGGAATCATCGTCTAAAGCAAAAATTGTAATTTGTTTTTTCATAGGAAGTTATTTTGCATTATTAATGATTTGATTGTCTTGTAATATCTCATCCATTTTTTTGAGAACGTTGAGGAAAACATTTTTATCCTTTATCAAGTATGTTGATGCTCCACTAATAATAGTTTTGTAAACAATTGAATAATCTTCTTGATTAGATAATAGAATTACTTCTGTTGCAGGGCTGTTCTCCTTGATGGCTTTCAAAATTTCCAGGCCGTTTTTCGCTTTTTTAACATTGCTGTTTAAGAAATAATCAAGAATTACTATTTCCGGGCAAATTCCAATATGTTTCAAACAATCTTCACCTGTTCCACAGCAAAAGTAACGGTGGTCGGTATTTTTTCTTAAGAAATTTTCCAATGACCAAAGGTACATTGGATCATCATCTACAATAAAGATGGTTTTAAGTGATTCTTGTTCTGGTTCTAACATGATACTTTGGATTTAGAAGTTTTGATCATTTGTTTAATTTTTGAAACTATCTGAGTATGTGCATATTTTTGCTTAACCACATAGTCATTTGCCCCGGCTTTTATAAACTTATTAATGAGGGAATAGTCAAGTTGGCCTGAAAGGATAATCACTATACTCTCTGGATGTCGTTGCTTAATTTCTTTTAATACCGTTAGCCCGTTAATGTGGTTGTCTTTATTTGTACGGAAGAAATAATCCAGTATTAGAACATCCAGATTATTAATGGTTGCATCCAAAAAACTTTCACCACTATTAAAGGAATAAATATTGCAATTGAGTTTACTTGTTAAATGTTGTTCGATAGACTTCCTGTATAGATCATTATCCTCAACTATGTATATATCTATTGTATGATTGGGTTCCATTGATTCTAATTGATCTTTTTTTTCTGCTTTCTATTGATATATACGCATATATGCGGGTCAGGCTGTTTTTATTCGATAAAAGGATGACTTTTATCGGTTAAACTATATAGTTAATAGTTTAATAAATAACTCTTGAACCAAGTGAAATGTAAGCACTGAAAATAAGGGTCATATTGAGCCTATCGAAATGTCTACCGTGCAGACTTCGATTAACCTGTCTGTCCCGCAGTCAGGCTTAGTTTACTATACAAAAGAGTTTTATTGGTTAACAGGTTAAATAAATAATAATTAAAATCGTATAAATTAATGTAGTCGTAGAGGCTGCCTCAAAAGTTAAAAACCCTTGTCATTCTGAACGTAGTGAAGAATCTTGTTCATAATATCACTAAATAACAAGATCCTTCATTCTTCAGGATGACAGAAAAATGGGATGTTGAGATAACCCGAATTGTAGAGGTTGATTTGTGGAGAGATAGGCAGGGTGTTAGCTTCCCATAGGAGGCTATTTCAACTTAGTTAACTCCTCTTGTAATTCCTTATACGAAACTTCGCAAGTTTGATTTAGCTCCTGTATTAATCCCGGAATTGTATCCAATTCTCTTTGATTCATGCATTTCTCTTCTGTCGAAATTACTACAGGTTCTAAAGCTGCAATTCCCATAAAGGATAATGAGGGTTTCATGGCATGAGCAATACCCTGAATAGATTCCCAATCTTTTTCTTGAAGATATTGATCAATTTGGTTTAAATAATTTGGAGTTTGGTCAAGAAACATTTCTATCATTTCTATAATGAAATCATTGCTTCCGTCAGCCAATTCCGAAAGATATGTAAGATCTGTATTAAGCCCCATTGGTTTTGTTTTTTTGTTGGTTAATATACCAATCCATTTTGTCATTTAGGTCCTTTGGATCGAAAGGTTTTGTAATACATTCATTCATACCTGATTCTTTACACCTCTTTGCCTCTTGGGCTCCAACATGAGCGGTCATGGCAAGAATAGGCACATTTTCTTTTCCCGAATTCATATTTGCTCTTATATATTTTGTGGCTTCATGTCCATCCATTTCAGGCATTTGTACATCCATCAAAACAAGGGCAAAATCTTTATTTTCCAATTTATCAATAGCAATTTTACCATTTTCAGCTACTTCAATATTGCATTTCCATTTACTTAAAACTTTTTTAGCTAAAAGTTGGTTAATAGGATTATCTTCAACAAGTAAAATGTCAACATTCTCGAAAAGTACAGGTTTAAATGCTTTGCCTCCTTTTGATCTCACCTTTTGGTCTTCTCCAATTTTGAATGGAAGTATAAAAGAGAATGTTGTTCCTTTATTGAGTTCACTTTCTATATCAATTTCTCCGTCTTGAAGATCGATCAGGCGTTTGGTTATTGTTAAGCCCAATCCCGTACCTCCATACTTTCTTGTTGTATCTAAGGAGGCTTGATTAAAACTATCAAAGATCGTATCAATTTTGTCTTTTGCGATACCTATTCCGGAATCAATTATAGAGAATTTCAATTCGCATTGTTTCTCATCTTTTTCAACTGTAGCTACTTTAATTTTTACGACTCCCTGGTCTGTAAATTTAAGGGCATTGCCAACTAGGTTAATAAATATCTGATTTAATCTAACAGCATCTCCCAGCAATGCTGTAGGAACATCATTATTAATTGAAAAAGATAGAATATTTGATTTCTCTTTGGCTTTAAATTGCATCGTTGAAACAACGTTCTGAATTAAGTGGCTAAGACTAAAATCTGCTTCTTCAAAGGTCATTTTACCTGCTTCTAGTTTAGATATATCTAGTATGTCGTTAATAATTACCAATAAATTAGTAGATGATTTTTCAATAGAATCCATGTATTCAAGCTGTTCCTTGCTCAATTTTGTATCTAACATTAACCTGGTCATGCCAACAATTCCATTCATCGGTGTTCTAATCTCATGACTCATATTAGCTAGAAACTGTTCTTTAACTTGTTTGGAATGTTCCACTATTTCCATAGCCTTGATCAATTCACGTTCTGCTCTTTTCTTGTGGTTATGTCATTGGCATAAATGTTAATGTAGTCAAAGTCCGAAATAGGAGTTATGATAAGATCATAAGTTCTTTCATTATGAAATATTTCCTGTTCTCTTCTCTTTGCAGATTTCAAGGTGCTCAATATTGGAGCGCTGTATACTTCGGGCAGCAACTCTCCAACTTTTCGTTTCCAATAATCTAAAATAATTAGCCCGGGATCATTGGAGTATATAATCTCACCCTTATTGGATATCCGAATAACTCCGTTGACGTTCTCCGCCGGAAATTTAGCGATACTAGCTAGTTCCTTTTCATAGCGCTGTCTTTCAGTAATATCTTGTGCCACACATACTATTCCTTCAATATCTTCATCTGCATTGTACATTACTGATGCAGAAAGGTTTACCGGAATTTCAATGCCAGTGCTAGTTATAAAAGTCCTTTTTACTTCTTCCATCGATCCTTTTCTAATGATATTGAATAGGGTAACTTTATGGAAATTTTTCTTTTTTAGTATTATATCCATATACTGATCCAAGAGGTCTTTTAAGGAATAATGGAGTAATTTACAGCCGGCATCATTTATTTTTTTAATTTTCCCTTCCGCATTTAAAACTATCAAAATATCATGCATGCTGGTGATAATATTTTCAGTTGATTTTTTTTCTTTTACAAGTAAGTTCCTTGTAGTTTTCAGGTCTTGAACCATTCCATTAAAAGACTTTGCCAGATCTCCAATTTCATCATTAGAAGATACATCCAGATGATAATCAAGATCTCCCAGGGCAATACTTTCTGTTGCAGTTTTTACTTTATTAAGTGGACGAGTGATTATTACCGTTATTATTATGGAAATAACAATTCCTAACAATGTAGCCAAAATTGAAAGTGAAAGAATTACTGTTTTCCCGAATTGCATAGCTTCGGTGGAATTATCTATGGCCTGTTTCAGTTCAGTATCTATATGTTCTTCGATAAAGTCAATTAACCTTATAAGGTTGGTGGATTCTTCATATATTTTAATAGCCTCTCCATCCCTTTCTTGATCATCATCCACAATCATTATGTACTTTTCAATAGCAAAATCGATCCTCTCAAAACATAATTCAGCTTGGCTTATAAGCGCCAACTCCTTTTCGGTTAGATTACCTTCCTTGGTATTGTCAAATTCCTGACTGATCATCATTGCCTCTGTTATATAGTAATCATAGATTCCTTCTTTATTTTCCAGAACAAAATCTGATAATAATATAAGGCTGTTAAGTTTGGTAATAAGACTTGAAAAATGAGTTGATTTTTCTTTAAGAGAACTGGTTTCTTCCTCAGTATTATTTACTTTAGCAAGTTGGATGTAAGATACTATACCCATTATCAGCATTAACGACAGCAATACTGAGAACCCCAATGACAGTTTATTAAATAATGAGAAACGCAATTTTATTTATTTAAATTTTAATGAGTAACAAGGTAAATGTTCCTAACACTACAATCCCCCATAGAATAAAGTGTAAAATCTCTTTTCGAATAGTAAAGGTATAACTTCCTTTTTTATCCTCCACTTGTATCAATGCCTTTCCAATGTATTCAAATATTTTGCTGATAGCATTTTTATCTTTTATTACATACCCCAGTGCACCAAACCGGGATGCATCCAAGGCAACATCAATGTTTTCTTGCCCGGAAAGCACCACTACCGGAATATCATTGTTAAATTCCTTAATTGCTTTTAAGGCCTCAATACCATTCATTTTTGGAAGTTTATAATCAAGAATTACTATATCAGGTTTTTGATAAAGGTTTTCAATACAATCTTCTGCGGATGCAAATGTCTTGAGCCGGAAATTCATAAAATCTTTGAGTTTATGATCCAGCATTAATGAATACATCTCATTGTCTTCCACAAGGAATATAGAGGCTTCAGAGTAGGATTTCATATGTTCGGCTTTAGATAATATTTAAGGTTTCCTACTCTTGCATACGAATGGATGGCTGGTCAATTATTTTTTTTCGACAAAAGGATAGATTTTGTCGATTAAAGGATAAAATAGTGGGGTTATAAAGCATTTTCAAGGAGGAAAAACTAATAAAACCTACTTGTTGACCTATTAGAATATAAGAGAACTAAAAAAGGTCATATTGAGCCTGTCGAAATATGTACCGTGTAGACCTCGATTAGCTCAGTCTGACTATCAAAAAGTAATGATTCCAATTGATCTACAGGTTTAAGAAGTTTATAAAAGTTTTAGTCTCTTCATGAGAAGAGATTTATAATTTTTCCCAATAGGGATTAGTTTTTTATCTAAAGATATCAGGTCATCTTCAATTACTGTGATTTTTTCAACATTAATGATGTAAGAACGGTGAACTCTCAAGAATTTAGAACCAGGAAGTTTGTTTTCAACAGATTTCAAAGTTGAGTGAATAGTGTATTGCTTATGGCCTGAAATGTTCACGTTTACATAATCACCATAAGCCTGAACCCATTCTATTTCATCAGTATTTAACTTAACTAAAGTTGAATCAACTTTAACATATATACCCTTGCTTTTATCTGCAAGATCTACATTTTGATTATCGAAGATATTTTTTGCCTTGGAAACTGCTTTTAAAAACCTGGCTGAATTTACAGGTTTAACAAGATAATCAGTAACCTCATATTCGTATGATTCAAGGGCATAATCAGGATCAGTTGATATTAAAATTATCTGTGGTAAAGTCTCTTGAAGTTTTAAAAACTCCATTCCAGTCATTTCAGGCATTCGGATATCAAGAAATATCAGATCAACCTCGTTTTCTATTAAATAATTAAAAGCCTCCATTGCCCTCGAGCATTTTTTGGCCAGG
Organism: Bacteroidia bacterium; assembly: GCA_016764115.1. Taxonomy (GTDB): domain Bacteria; phylum Bacteroidota; class Bacteroidia; order JAESSM01; family NORP286; genus NORP286. The sequence continues at coordinate 7,802 of JAESSM010000088.1, forward strand.
TTCAAAAACTCAATTTTGTCAATGAAGAGTTCAAGAATATCTACAAATAAGGGATCATCATCAACAATTATACAATTCATCCCGTTATGATTTCATTGGTTTAATTTTAGTAAAGCTAATATAGTAATCTAAACGTAATTAATAAGTACTTAAAGTGAGCTAAAGTATAGAATGCCTA
>JAESSM010000228.1 GCA_016764115.1 Bacteroidia bacterium
AAAAGAGAGCTTTATGTTAACATGCAAGGCTCCCTGTTTGGGTTGTTTATCAAACCAATAAATGAGATATCCTTTGGGTGGAACAAGGGTGGTTGAATCTTTAACGGGTATCTGCCATTTTTTAGGGTTTCTCAGATCATCCGTGAAGTACATCCCGGCCATGTCTATTGCGATATCACCTCCATTATATATTTCAACCCAATCATCAAACTCTTAACCCCAATACCCCTCTTCTTCTTTTCAACTTTAATCAACCGTTTCTTCAACTTACTTTCAAAAAACTGATGCAACGGAAATATCAAACCTGCCAATACTGCATTAAATAACAGCTTCCAACCGGGGGCTCCTCCACTCCAATCTTCGATATAGGGATCCGCTACAACCAATAAGAATTCAAAAACTATTAGAAAGGAAATGAAGATGATGGCTTCGGCAGTTTTGGGATTTACTTTTACGAAACCGAGCGCTAATACTAATCCGAAAACTAAAAGCATCCCAATAAAAATAGCAGTGTAATGAAGTGTGTTTCTACGTGAAGTTGCTTCGGCCTCTATTCGTGCCTCTTCTTTTGTTTGTTGTTCCTTTATTATCTCTTCTTTCTCGTAATCATATTTCATTTGTTGGCGGATGGTGGCTTTGGTGTTTTCTTCATTGTGGATACTATCTCTCATTTGGATTTGTAGTTCATACATACTGAGAGCATCATTGAAGTTGTTTTGTTTTCTATAAACATCGCTTAATAACCTAGCTGCTCTTTTCAAGTACTCCGTATGCTCTGCTTCACGAGCCAACTTCAGAGCCTCTAACCCATTATTCAAAGCTTCCTTAACTTGACCGAATTTCAATTTCCAACTGCCAATTTTTGAATTAGCATCAGATATCCTTGCTGTATATCCTAATTTTCTACACAATGCCAACCCCAATTCCAAATACCGCATTCCTTCATCCTCTTTCCCTAATTTACACAATAAATTCCCATAATTATGATAAATAATTGCCATTCCCCTTTTATCATCGATCTCTTCTCTTAACTTTAAACTCTTTAGATAATAGTCTAATGCATTATCAGTATCTCCTTGTTTATCATAGATAAATCCAATACAATTATAAGATGCCGACATTCCTCTTTGGTCCATTATCTGTTTTCTCAGTTTCAAACTCAAAAAATGGTATTCCAATGCCCTTTCATTCTCACCTTGATTCTCTAATATAAACCCAATATTATTGTAGCAATAAGCCATCCCATTTTTATTATTTAATTCTTCTAAAATTTTCAAACTCAAAAAGTAAGACTCTAACGCTTTATCAATTATCCCTTGATTATTGTAGATACTGCCAATATTGTTATATGTTTTAGCTAACCCCTCTTTATCTTCAATCTCTTCATCTATTCTCAAACTCAAAAAGTAAAACTCTAATGCTGAATCTATCTCTCCTTGATGACTATAGATAAGAGCAATATTATTATAAGACTGCGACTTACCCTTATTGTCTTTAAATTTTTCGCAAATCTTTAAACTCAGAAAGAAATGTTCAATTGCCTTTTTGTTTTCTCCTGCATTGTAATAGGTTACTCCTAAACTATTATGAGAGTTAGCCATACCTAATTCATCATTATTTCTCTCTCTAATAGTTAGACTCATATAGTAGTATTCCAAAGCTTTTTCAATCTTTCCTCGTTTATTGTAGATATATCCTATATTATTAAATGCAGCTGCTTTGGTTTGCAGAAAAGCGTGTTTTTCTTCGATGTTTGCATAAGGCAATCCTTGATCAATTATTTTAATGGCTTTTTGACAAAGTGAAATCATTGTGTCAGGGTATTGTAGATAAAGATGCTCCGTTATTTCTACCAGAATCTTGGCTTTGGTGGTATCATGCTCCGCATTCCTATAATCCTCCCAAAGCGAATCCACCTTACTCTGATTAGCAAAGCCAACCTTAGTAACCAATAGAATAACAAAGAATAGAAATAGTAGTTTTCTCATTTGAATTTTCTACTTCCCAAAGTACAAATTATTACCCACTCTAATAATATTGCTACCGTTAAAGGTTGGTAGATAATTTTACTCTTAAGAGCCGTTTCATACATTAGCGAAACTGCTATAACACTGACTATAGCTGAAACAAATTGAATCAATCTGAATATAACCTTAAAGACATTTTAGATTTATTCAATTAGAAAAACTATGAAAGTTACGTTCTCATTTCTCTATAATCGTAAGAAGAAATTAAACAATAGAGGCGAAGCAGCAATAGAAATTAGGGCTTATTATAATGGTAAGAATAAGATCATTTCTACCAAAACTTATGTAACTCCTTCCCAATGGGATAATGAAAAGAGAATAGTAAACCACCCCAATCAAATACACCTCAACCTAAAGCTACAAAAGCAAATAGATGATTTAGAAAGGTTGCAGACCGATTATATTCTAAGGGATAAGGTTTTCAATCTTAAAATTCTAACAGAGCTATTGAACGGCAAAGACAAAATTGCTTTTACAACATTTATTCAATTTCCTACTTGTGATATTCCTGGTTATGTACAAGCGTTGCTTTACATTTCGCACAAGCTGATGCCAAACCGGCTCCTCCGGTACATCCACTTGGACACGTATAATGCCAAACGCCTTTAGCATTCTGTGCAGGCTCTGTGGTAGTCTGAACATTTGGATTATCTTTGGGCTTTTGTTCATGAAAGGCTTGATTGTGAACCATTGGTTTACCACACACAGGACAGGAGCCTGCAGCATCTCCTACCCCTCCTTCACATCCATCGGGGCACACATGATGTGCAACTTTATCATTAGCGATTACGGGAACATTTACCTGCTTGGTAGCTGCTGGCTGGCTTGTGTTCGCAGGAGGTGTTGTTACACGCTCTGGAACAGAAGTAACTGTACTCTGGGTATCTTGCTGATTTTTTTCAGACGAGCAAGCTAAAAACATCAACGCAATGAGAAGACCAACTATATTTTTCATAAGAAACATTTTAACTACAAAGCACTCAAAATTAATCATAAAATTAAGAATAGAGCAGAATTTAAAGAAAGTCTTCTGGCAATTATGCATAGATTAAGCAAAAAGCACGGGCAATCGCTGAAAACAAAACCAAAAATTTTTTTGGGATAAAGAAGTATAAACAACTTACCATAAAGCGGTTCTGCCCATTAGATCAGATAAGATCACTCCTAGTATGTGACTAAAATATTAGTGTGCAAATAAAATAAAATTGCAAATGTTCTTTTAATGTCAGTTCTTTGCGCCAAATTAGGAATCACACAATTAATCAAATAACAAATTTATAGAATGAAAAGAACATTAATAATCGCTGTATTATTTCTAGGATTTAATGTAGCTGGATTTAGCCAAGCTGAGATATTGGTAGTACAAAGCAAAATCAAAAAGGTAATTATTACTGATAAAAAACAAATTTCAGAAACAGAGCAAGCATATCTAGTTCAGGATATAGAAACAGGATTCCGTTATGAAGCTCTTCCTACTCCTGCACAAATAGCCATTGGGGAACACGCAGAATTTCTAATTGATCCGGACAATGCTGATATGGAAAAAGTATTGAATCCTGAAGTATTGAAACCTAAGAGTACATTTGATAGAATAGTTGGAATAGATGAACTTGAAGAATATTAATCAAACTGAATTTTAAGATCTATATAATTTTGAAAATGAAAAGAACATTATTAATAGCTGCATTATTTCTAGGATTTAGTGTAGCAGGTTATAGTCAATTTGTAACCACAGATAATATTACCGGTGGAATTATAGTAGATGAAACTACAGGAGAGCAAATGGAAATGATAATTGAAAACCCAAATGTGACTGTTGTTCCAGGTGAAAGTTTAAGATTAACTACTAATGGTACTGATAACACAATAGTTGTAAAAAATAATGGTGAAATTGTTTGTCGTATGAATGGCGTTTCTCGTCATTGTACTGGAGGCGCACTTGATATAACTGTGGTAGATTACGATCGTGGTGGAGTCGAAACATGGTGGGGAATTATTAAAATTATGCATAAAGACGATATCAAGCCAAACTAACCAAAGAATTAGTCAATATATATACATCCAGCAAATGATATAAAGTCTTATTTAGAAACAAATTAGAATATTGAATAAAATGAAAAGAACATTAATAATAACTGCATTATTTCTAGGAATTAGTGTAGTTGGATTTAGCCAGACAATGGAAATGATGGAAGAAGCTGTGATAGTTGAGAAGTTTGTGGGACACATAGATACTGATGGGGGAGAAAAAGACATAACCTACATAGTTCTTGGTCAATCAGGAAAACTTTTAGAATCTTTACCATCCTCAGCCCAAAAAGCTATTGGGGAAAATGTGCATGTATTTTATGGTTCTCGATACAACGATGAAGATGATGATGTTAATAAAATAGGCCTCAGTGGAGGTGCAATAGACATTACATGG
>JAESSM010000089.1 GCA_016764115.1 Bacteroidia bacterium
AGACTTGGACGGTGAAGAAGCGGGTGACAACTCAGGCTGGTCAGTAAGCATGAGTAATGACGGTTTAATTGTGGCAATTGGTGCATATGGAAATGATGGAGCCGGTACAGATGCAGGGCATGTAAGGGTATATAAGTTGATTTCAGGAGTATGGACACAACAAGGGGCAGACATAGAAGGCGAAACAGCGTATAACTATTCAGGCTGTTCAGTAAGCATGAGTGCTGATGGCTTAACTGTGGCTATTGGTGCGTACAGGAATGATGGAACCAGTTCGGCTGCAGGGCATGTAAGGGTGTATGAGTTGATTACGGGAGTATGGACACAACAAGGAGCAGACATAGATGGTGAAGCAGAGTATGATCAATCAGGCACTTCAATAAGCATGAGTGCTGACGGTTTAACCGTGGCCATTGGGGCATACTTGAATGATGGAACCGGTTCAGCTGCGGGCCATGTGAGGGTGTATTCCTTTTGTGTCTCTGATTCTAGCACAGACACCCAAACTGCTTGTGATTCTATCACTTGGCTCAATGGAATCACTTATACATCTAATAATAATTCAGCAACACATACATTGCCAAATGCAATAGGTTGCGATTCTGTTGTTACTTTGAATTTAACAATTGCTTCAAACACTAAAATAGAAACTATAACTGCTTGTGATTCGATATCTTGGATTGATGGTAATACTTACAGTGCTAGCAACAACATTGCCACTCATACTGTAAACAATGCAGCCGGTTGTGATTCAGTTATTACATTGAACTTGACAATAGATACTGTTGATGTTTCTGTTACTAATACAGACCCTACCCTTACCGCTAGTATAACAGGAGTACTATATCAATGGTTAGATTGTGGTAATAGTTACGAAGTACTTATTGGCGAAGTATCTCAAAACTTCACCGCTATCAAAAACGGTGATTATGCAGTTGAAGTAACAGGAAATAGTTGTACGGACACTTCAGTATGTATTGCGATTACAAATGTGGGATTAGAAAGAAATCCGTTGTTTAAAAATGTATTTGTTTTCCCTAACCCAAACGATGGGATGGTAAATATTGATTTAGGTAACTTAAAAGAAATATCTATAAAAGTGTATAATGTATACGGTCAATTAGTTTATCACAGAGAAAACATCAATGCAACAATTCACCAGTTTGAATTAAATGAAGTATCAGGTATTTACTTACTTGAAGTAAGTTCTCAAGGGGAAGAACAACAATACAAACTGGAGAAAAAGTAACGATATGCCAACAAAAAATAAACGCCATTAAAACGGTCTTTTATTCAAACCGTTCGCTGAAATTAAATAAAGATGAAAAAAATATTGAAAAGGATTTCCTTCACACTCATAAGTATTCTTCTTCTAATTAGTTCATTATATATTATAGGATGTAAATCCCAAAAGGAAAATGGAACTTTATTAAAGAGTACCTCTTCAGAAGGAATTAAAACCACAGAAATATTGGGGGACGGGACCGAGAGAGGATACTTTTACGAAACACAAGCTTTTAGAGTAATAGATGGAGATACGATAAATTTTATAGACGAACAGGGAATGTTACAAGGAGAATGGGAGAGACTACATCCAGACGGTAGTTTTAAATGCAAAGGCGTTTATAAAGACAGTAGAAAGGATGGCTATTGGGAAAGAAAATTTGACAATGGAAACTGGAGATATCAAACTAATTATAAGAATGGTTTTTTACATGGTTCTTGTAAATGGTTTTATACCAGCGGGAATCTTAAAAAAGAAGGAAACTATAAAGAAGGTAAGGAAAAAGGAATTCTGAAAATATATTATGAAAATGGACGATTGCAAAGTGAGGAGGAATACAAGGATGGTGAAATTAACGGTTACTGTAAATACTACAATAAAAAAAATGGTCTTGTAAGAGAAGGAGCAATAATTAATGGGAAAAGAGATGGGAATTGGAAATTCTATTCAGAGGAAGGAAAACTTACAACGACCGTCCTTTATAAAGAGGATTTAGCGGTTGAGATAAAGACTATAAAAGATTAAACTCCAGCTAATAAAAAATAAAGAAAATGAAAGCTATTGTTTGTACCAAATACGGACCACCGGAGGTTCTTCAGCATAAGGAGGTGGAAAATCCCGTACCTAAGGATAATGAAGTACTGATAAAAGTACTTGCTACAACAGTACACATAGGGGATACTAAGATTCGAAGTTTAAAGCCCGGTTTAGGGCCTGTCAGGGATTTTTTTATCAAGCCCATGATGCGAATAATGGTGGGTTTCAGAGGACCAAGAAAAAAAATACTCGGCATGGAACTGGCCGGAGAAATTGAAGCAGTGGGCAAAGATGTTAAGCTGTTTAAGAAAGGCGATCCCGTTTTTGCATCCACTGAGTTTGAATTTGGTACCTATGCTCAGTATCGCTGTATGCCAGAAGATGGGATACTGGCAATAAAACCATCCAATATGACCTACGAGGAAGCCGCCCCGGTTTCTAATGGGGGGTTAACCGCCTTGCTTAATCTTAGAAAAGCAAATATTCAGAAGGGTCAAAAAGTTTTAATCTACGGAGCTTCTGGTAGCGTAGGTACTTTTGCAATACAGATTGCCAAGCACTTTGGGGCAGAAGTTACAGGAGTATGCAGTACTGCGAATTTGGAAATGGTGAAATCTCTGGGAGCCGATAAGCTTATCGATTACACGCAAGAAGATTTTACCCAAAGCAGTGATGCTTATGACTTTATTTTTGATGCAGTAGGTAAGATTGCATCTTCAAAACGTAAAAAATCTCTGACCAAGACAGGAATCTATCTTAACGTTCTTGCTTTATCAAACAACTTTAAGTTGAAGGTTGAAGACCTAATCTTTCTCAAAGAACTTTGTGAGGAAGGAAAGCTAAGATCGGTCATAGACAGATGCTACCCCATGGAACAAATTGTTGAGGCTCATAGGTATGTTGACAAAGGGCACAAAAAAGGAAATGTGGTTATTACTGTGTAATATTCAGATAATAAGAATAACGAACGCACAACAATGTATAAAATTATAGCAGGCTTTGGTAAATTCAAGGTTTGTAGCTCACTTCAAAGTACAAATAACTTGACAGGAATGAAGCCAACAATCGGCTACTATTCTTATACTAAACATTACTTGTAAGAAAAAGAATGAAATAAATTTCAGCGAATAAATTTGAGATGAAAAAACAGATTGCAATATTAAGAGGTATCAATGTTGGTGGAAAAAGAAAAATACTGATGGCTGATCTAAAAGAATTGTTTGTCGATTTAGGTTTTGAGGATATTCAAACTTATATTCAGAGTGGGAATGTTATGTTCAACTCAAGTGAAAAAAAGGACAATATTCTGATTGCAGATGAAATAGAACAATCTATCTTTAAAGAATATGGATTTACTGTCCCTGTAATTGTTATATCAGTAAATGAACTTAATAAAGCCATTGCGGAAAACCCATTTTTCAAGAAAGACAGCATTGATATAGACAGGCTTCATTTGACTTTTTTAAAAGAAATTCCTGAAAATGAAAAATTACAGAATATCAAGTCGTACAATTATTCACCTGATAAGTATGAAATCAAAGAACGAAATGTATTTATCTATTGTTCGGCAAAATATAGTGATTCAAAGTTAACCAATACATTTTTTGAAAGTAAATTAAAAGTGTCTGCAACAACGAGAAATTGGAAGACGGTAATAAGCCTTTCGGAATTATCCAAATCAAATTAAAAAGAATTATGGCAACAAATATTTCAAAATTAGAAATCAAAGCAATACCGACTAAAGTATGGAACGCTTTAACAAATCCAGAAATGGTGAAAAAATGGCAATACGGTAGTGAACTGATAACAGATTGGAAAGTAGGAAGTGAAATTCGGTTTAAATCGGAATGGGAAGGTCAAACTTTTGAACAATGGGGAATGATATTAGAAGTAATACCAAACCAGAAACTTAAATACAATCTATTTGCACCAAGACCTGACCTTGAAGATAAACCCGAAAACTACTTTGAAATGGAATATGTGCTAAGCCATAAAGGAACAAGCACAGAACTTGAAATAATTCAAGAAGATAATAGACCTGGAGCAAAACAAGAAGCATCACAAGGTGAAGAAAATCCAATGCTTAAGGGCTTAAAAGATTTGATAGAAAATGATACAGAATAGAAAATCTACTATCCTTCTTGTCCTATATTGTACGTTGTAGATAAACCAAAATTAACTTAAAGATCATGACAAATAAATGGACAAACAGAATTGATGAGATAACGAATTCTTTCAACAATGAGTTTGAAGGATTGTCGGTAGAACAGTTGAATTGGAAAGCCTCCGAGAAAGTTTGGAGCATTGCCCAGAATATTGAACATTTAATAGTCATAAACGAGACGTATTATCCAACGATGAAGACAATAAGAGAAGGGAATTTCAATATCCCCATTATCGGTAAAATCGGCTTTATTGTTAATTTATTAGGCAATTTCATATTAAAATCCGTTCATCCTGACAGAAGAAAAAAAATGAAGACTTTTCCTATTTGGGAACCTTCAAAAAGTGAAATTTCAGCAGACATCCTTGAAAGATTTGTGAGTCATCAATCAAAACTAAAAGAATTGATTCAGAATTCTGAAGACTTGTTGGCAAAAGGAACTATAATTTCCTCGCCTGCAAACAAAAATATTGTGTATAAATTAGAAACAGCTTTTGATATAATTGTTACACACGAACAAAGACATTTTGAACAAGCAAAGGAAGTATTAATGAATCAAAAAGAAATCCCAGTACACAACAATAATTAAAAGGCATTCCAACCTACTGGTAGGAAAACAGGCGTTTACTAAAACAGTGGGTTGACATTATAGAAATTAAATTATGGAGATATTAAGTGATTTTTTAGAATTTGAAATTTTTCATATTGGAGAATTTCGGTTTAGGGTTACTACACTATTAACTATTGTAATAATATATCTGATCGCCAAAGTAATATTATGGTTAATTAAAAAAGCTCTATTCAGTAAACACAAGCTTAAAACCCTTGATCAAGGAAATCTAATTGCATTATTTCAAATAATCAGGTACGTACTTTGGGTTATTGCAATAACTTTAATTGTAGAAACAATTGGTATTAAAGTTACTGTAATTTTAGCAGGGTCGGCTGCTTTACTTGTTGGAGTTGGGCTTGGCCTGCAACAAACATTTAACGATTTTATTTCTGGAATAATCCTACTTACAGAAGGCACAACAAAAGTTGGAGATGTATTGGAAATAGACGGTGATGTTATAATGATTAAAAGTATTGGGTTACGAACATCTAAAGGGTTAAACCGAGATGAAATTGTAATCATAATTCCAAATTCATTAATTACAACAAGTAAAGTAATAAATTGGAGCCATCAGTCAGAAAAAACTCGTTTTAAGATCAATGTTGGTGTAGCTTATGGTAGTGATGTTGATTTGGTTATGAAAGTTCTGGAAGAAAGTGTATTGGAGCAACCTGATATTTTTGATAAAAATTTAATATCTGCACGATTTTTAGATTTTGGTAACTCATCGTTGGATTTTCAGATTTTATTTTACAGTAAAAATGTTTTTAGAATTGAAAAAGTGAAAAGTGACATTAGAAAAACTATTAATAGAAAGTTCATTGAGAATAATATTACCGTCCCATTTCCTCAAATGGACCTGCATATAAGATCGGATGCTATTGAAAGTAAAGAAGTAACGCCACCAACCAAGGAATGATAGGCACAATCATATAGACCATGATTCCAAACGGCATAAAATCTGAACTTTACATAGATCATATCGTGCTGACAGTTAGCAATATCGAAAGGACAAGGGACTTTTACATCAAAATATTTGGCGACCATGTCCACTATGACGAGCACTCTATTATGTACTATGTTGGTGAGACAAAATTGTTTTTGGTTCTGCCATGCGGTACATTACCAAAAGATGACAAGTTTGACTCCAACAGAATAGGACTTGATCATTTTGCATTTGGAGTACGGACACTAGATAACTTAAAGGAAA
>JAESSM010000244.1 GCA_016764115.1 Bacteroidia bacterium
TGAATGATCAGAGGGGCATATCTTCATCTTTAAATAACATTGGAATAATATATAGAGAAAAAGGTGAAGATGGTAAAGCATTGAAATGTTACCAGAGATCATTAAATATTTGTCAAGAACTGAACGATATTAGAGGGCAAGGGGTGGCAAATAACAATATCGGTAATGTTTTATTTAAAGATAAAAATTATGATCGTGCACTAGAAAATTTTAACAGTGCTCTGAATTTGTATAAAAAAATAAATAATCAAAAAGGGATATCAATAACTTATTTAAACCTCGGAGGTATATATAATAGTTTGGAAAATTATAAGAAGGCTCAGATGTATTATTCAAAGGCTTTAAATCTTTTTAAAGAACTAGGAAATAAAAAGGGCATATCGAGAATACATAATGTTATTGCTATTAATTACTCCAAAGACGGAGATTATCTTAAAGCCATTGAATATGGTGAAAAGGGTTTAAGTTATGGTAAAGAAATAGGTGCCAAAGATGAAATTAAAAGATGCTATTTTACCTTGTCTACTACATACAGGAAAAAAGGTGATTATAAACAAGCCTATAAATATCACAAACTCTATTCAGCAATAAAAGATTCGATCTTCAATGAACAAAGTACCAAAAGTATGAATGAAATGCAGGTCAAGTACGAAAGTGAAAAGAAAGAAAAAGAAATTGATATGTTGACCAAAGAAAATGAGTTGAAAGCTTTGCAGGCACAGCAACAAGAGGATCAAATTAAAAAACAATGGGTTTTGATCTTAGGAATTAGCTTGGTCCTTGGTTTACTGATATCCTTGATATATGTTGTGCACTCACAGCTAAAATTTAAAAAACAAGCCAATAAAGAATTAGAACAAACAAATGATCAGTTAGAACATGTCAATTCGGAACTTGGAAGAAAGAACAGAAGTATTTCAGAGAGTATTAACTATGCTCAAAGAATTCAGGAAACCATTATGCCAACTCAAAAACACCTGCAAGAAGTATTTCCTGAATCCTTTATCTTTTATAAATCCAAAGATGTTGTAAGTGGAGATTTCCCATGGGTGATGAGAAACGAAAATTATTTTTTCGCTGCTGCAGTGGATTGTACAGGACATGGCGTTCCGGGAGCTATGATGAGCATGATAGGGTATTTTTTATTGAATGATATAGTTGGAGGAAGAAAAATTCAGGATCCTGCCATAATTCTTGAACAACTACATGAAGGAATAAAACAAACCTTGAGACAGGAAGAAAACTTAGAATCACAAGATGGAATGGATATAGCGTTATGCGCCATAAACAGGGAGAAACGTGAAGTATATTATGCAGGCGCACATCGATCCTTGTTATGGTTGCACAATAATGACCTTGAAGAAATACGGGGAGATAGATTTCCTGTAGGAGGTATACAATATTCCAGCAGGGGTAAAGAGATAAAATTTAAGAGCCACAAGTTGAAGTTAGAAAAGGGTGATTCAATTTACTTTTATTCAGATGGGTTGATAGACCAGGTAGGGGGTGCAAAGGGCAGAAGATTTCAAAATAATCAGGTTAAAGAAATAATTACTGAGAATAAAAGCATACCAATGGATGAGTTAAAAAATGTCTTCAATGACCGATTCAACAAATGGATGGGAAGAGAGAAACAATTGGATGATGTAATAATGATGGGTATTAAAGTCTGATTTTGTATCTTCAATGAATGAAATCCTTTAGCGGCTTTGTATTTACTTTCTTAGTATTTCTTCTTTCATTTCATAATTCCTATTCTCAGAATCAAGGCAAGATTGATAGTTTGAAAGTTATTCTTCGTCAATCTGATTTGCCAGAAACTACTTATATAAAGATTTTAAATGATCTTACATGGCAATTAAGAGATATTGATCATGAAGCAGCTCTCAAATATCAAAGTGAAGCAGCAACTAAGTCATTTCAACTATCTGACAGTCTTAATTATGCAAGGTCAATTTACAATCTTGCTTATCTGAAATATTCTAAAGGACAACTTAAGGAAGCAATAGGCCTATATAAGAAATCAATTGATCTTTATGATGAGGTTAGGCGTAATGACAGTAAGGTAGAACCAATGGTTGGATTAGGAATAATTGAGTTTAATCAAGGAAATTACCTTACATCTCTAAATTATTATTTGAATGCATATGAAACCCTGCACAAATATTCTAATAGGAATAGATTAGCAATCAATGAAATGAGTATCGCTTATAACATTGGGAATATTTATTATATAACAGGCAAGTATAGAAAAGCCCTTGAATATTACAACGATTGTCTTGATCGAAGTTTCAAAGAAAAGAATGATGAATTTACTGCTGCAGCTTTAACTGGACTTTCAAATGTGTATTATGATCAGAAAGACTTTGATAGGTCAATTGAAGCAAGCCTAAACACAATTTCGATTTATAAAAAACAGGGGAATCAAAAAAATCTTGCAGTAGCATATAATAATATTGGAGAAGTATACAAAATCAAACAAAATTTATCCAAAGCTCTGGAATATTATGAGAAGTCATTAAAAATAAAAAAAGATGGTGGCAATAAATTCGGAATTGCGACCACATTATTGAGTATTGGAGAGGTCTATATTCATAGCAAACAGGTGGGCTTAGCATTAGAATACATCAATAGATCATTACAGCTAGCCAGAAAAAATAATTTTAAACTACATTTAAAGATGTGTTATTTGAATTTGGTGCATGTATATAAATTAATTGGAGATTATGAGAGTGTTTACAAAAATCAAATTCTTTATAGCGAAATTAAAGATTCTATTTTCAATGAGGCCAATACCAGGAGCATGAATGAAATGCAGGCAAAATACGAGAGTGATAAGAAAGAGAAAGAAATTGAAATTCTAACTAAGGACAATGAATTGCAAGGTCTACAATCACAGCAACAGGAAGGACAAATTAAGAAACAATGGTATTTGATCTTGGGAATTGGCTCTATACTTGGTTTGCTGATATCCTTGATATATGTAGTGTATTCCCAGTTGAAATTTAAAAAACAGGCCAATAAAGAACTGGAGCAAACTAATGACCAGTTAGAGCATATTAATAAGGATCTTGGGAAAAAGAATAAAAGTATTGCGGAGAGCATCAATTATGCACAGCGTATACAAGAAACCATTATGCCAACTCAAAAA
>JAESSM010000229.1 GCA_016764115.1 Bacteroidia bacterium
AAGTTGTTTTTGTTTTCGGTTTACTAACCAAATATACACCAATAAAAATTAAGACTGCACTAACCACTTTTATCAAGGTCAATTCATCTTTTGCAAAACTCAAAGCAATTATTCCAGCAAATAATGGCTGCGAATATATATAAGTACTTACTACTGAAGCGTTTAATGTCTTCAGTGCAAATGTATTACACAAATAGGCAATACACGTTGTACCTATTACAACATATGCCAGAGCCCCCCATATTGACGCAGGCATTACCGCCCATTCAACTTTCATAAAGTCATCATACCCAACTGGAATAACGAACAAGGCACCAAAACAAAACACCCATTTTATTACCGTTAATGGGTGATATTTCTCCATCAAAGGCTTCACTAAAACCAAATAAGCTCCATAAGACATAGAATTCAAAAATACCATCAGGTCGCCACTTAAGGTTTCTGAACCTAATGAAAAGTTATTTCCGAATAGGATCAAAACAATAGCTCCCATTGCTCCCAAACAAATTCCCACAATTTTTTGAAACGTAATAACCTCTTTAATTAGAATACTGGCAGCTATCAAAACCAATATTGGATTTGTAGTCATAATAACTGCCGCATTGATTGGAGTTGTAATTGAGAGGCCTTTAAAGAATAATAATTGATTAATTGCTACACCAAACAGCCCACAAATACCAAGTTTTAAGTAGTCTTTTTTATCTATTTTTTCATTGATAAAGAAATATGTAAAAACTGAATAAATAAACAACGCAGCTATTACTCTAATTAATATTATTCCAAATGGCATAATATAATCGGGCATTATTTCCTTGGCAACAGTATAATTTCCACCATAAATTAGATTGGCAATAAATAGAGCAATATGTGCCTTGACTATTTTGTTCATTGCGCCAAAGTTAGCAAAGTATGATAGTCCTAATTTTAACACAGTGGGCATTATCGAAAAAAAACTAATTTTGCATCACTCAAATTTGATTAGCATGACATACCGTATTACACTATTACTGATATTCTCCTTTTTTTGCCATTCTGGGTATTCTCAAGATAAATACCCTTTTACAACCTTTCCTGATGATCCTATAAACCTGAAACAAGCGGTGTTAGCCAATGGCTTTACGGTTTACCTCTGTGAAGACCATACTCAACCAAAAGTATTTGGTGCTGTAGTAGTAAAAGCAGGTGGTAAATACGACCCAAAAGATGCAACAGGAATGGGGCACTATTTAGAACACATGCTTTTCAAAGGAACACAACAAATGGGAACTACCAACTTTGAAAAGGAAAGTGAGTATCTGGAAAAGGTATACGGCTTGTATGATGGGCTAGGAAAAACTACTGATGAGAATGAGCGGAAAGATATTCAGAAAAAAATAAATGAAGTATCCTTAAAGGCGGCGGAATATGCAATTCCCAACGAAATGGATAGGTTACTTTCGGGGATTGGTTCTACAGGTGTAAATGCTTTTACTACCGAAGAAATGATCGCTTATCACAACACATTTCCGCCAAACCAAATGGAGAAATGGCTGGAAATGTACAGTCACCGGTTTACTACCCCTGTGTTTAGATTGTTTCAACCTGAATTAGAAATTGTTTATGAAGAAAAGAATCGATCCATGGATAGTTTCTTTTTTGCACTTTATGAATTGTACATCAAACAATTTTTTAAAAATCACCCATATGGGCAACAAACTATAATTGGTGAAACCCAACACCTAAAGAATCCTTCTCTAACTAAAATGTATGAGTATTACGATACTTATTACGTAGCTAACAATATGGCACTTGTGCTTTGTGGAGATTTTGACAGTGAAAGCATAATGCCAATGATAGAGAAAAAATTTAGCACATTAAGAAAGGGAGTAGTTCCGGATTACCCTGAATATCCTGAGCAAGAATTTAAAGGAAGAGAGTACATTAAAAAACGACTGAGTCCTATAAAAATTGGACTTGTTGGTTACAGAACCGTTCCCAATGGACACAAAGATCGCGCAGCGTTACAGGTTTGTAATTATATATTAACCAATACAGGGCAAACCGGTTTATGGGATCAATTGATACTGGATAATGAAATAATGTATGCTACTAATATCGACTTAACTTATAATGACCATGGGGCCAACCTCTTAATTTTCATTCCCAAGATCATCGGGCAACCATTAAAAAAAGCGGAAAAACTTGTGTTAGACGAAGTTGGCAAACTCCGTAACGGAGATTTTGATGATTGGCTCCTGGAATCTGCCAAAAGAAGTTTATTAAAAGCTTATGAAATGGATTTTGAAGGCCTTTACGGAAAAAGCCAATACATAGGGCAAGTATTTGTTCAAGGTAGTCAATGGAGTGACTTTACTGAATACCTCAAAAAATTAAAAGCAGTTTCTAAAATGGATGTTTTGGAAGTAGCTATAAATATTACGGAAACAATTATTTAGTACTTCATTCTAAAATGGGTTTTCCTAAAAAGGAAAAATTAGAAAAACCTGGATTTGAACCTGCTATTCCCCAAAAAGATGCTGTATCAGAATTTGCCAAGAAATTTGAAAAAATTCCATCTCAAAAGCCCAGAGCCAATTTTGTTGATTTTAATAAAGGAGTTCAAGAGCTGGACATTAATGAACTTACCCATTTATACATAACCCCGAATCCAAAAAATGACATTTTCACTTTATCTTTAGAATTTGGTATTGGAAATTACCACTTGCCACTTTTAACTTATGCTTCACAATATTTGAATATAGTAGGGACTGAAGAATATGATGTTCGTCAATTTAAATTGGAGTTTGACAAAATCGGTTGTACGTATATTATAGAAAGTGACGATGATAAATTATCTATACAGTTGGAAGGTTATGAAAATCAACTAAATAGAGCTTTGGAGCTTATCAATGACCTGATCAATAATGCAAAGCCAGATCCTGAAAAAGTAAAGAACATTGTTCAAGTAGAACTACAAAGTAGAAAACTAGAGAAAGAGCCGGAACCTGTAGGACAAGCACTAAAGGAATATGTTATTTATCAGGGAAACTCTTCATTTTTAAGAAGAAGATCGAGGAAAGCTGTTTCTAAATTAAATGCAGATAGTATGGTTGATGTATTTAAAGATGCATTGACTTATGAAGTAACTATGCATTATGTTGGCAAAAAGAAGTTAGAAACAGTCAAAAACGTCATCACCAAGTCTTTGCATATTAACTCGAAAAATGCTAGCAAATCGCCTTTGATCATTAAAAAATCACAATACAACAATAGCAAAATTTATTTTATCGAAAACAAGGGCGCACTTCAAAGTCAAATATCAATTTACATTCCAGGTAAGAATTATAGCATAGATGATCAACCCAATATTGATGCTTTTAATGAATACTTTGGTGGTGGAATGTCATCCCTGGTTTTTCAGGAAATTAGAGAATATCGATCTCTTGCTTATTCAGCATGGGGTTGGTATAGTGTTCCTAAAATACAAGATAATAATGGTCATTTCTCCGGTTTTATAGGTTGTCAAGCTGACAAGACCCTTGAAGCAATTCAGGTCATGAATAACCTTTTAACTAAAATGCCATCAAAACTTGAAAGGTTGAACACAATAAAAAATTCTTTGATACAGTCTGCTTATACTAACCGCCCCCATTATAGAAATTTAAGTTCCAAAATTGACACTTGGAAAACAAAAGGCTATACCGATGATCCCAGTAAGGTAAAGCTGATCAGTTACGAGGCATTGACATTTGAAAACATTGAAAATTTCTACCATTCAAACATTAAAGGACTACCAATTGTAATTGGCATTGTTGGAGATAAAAGCAGAATTGATTTAGAAAAATTAGCTAAATACGGAGAAATCATCTACTTGAAAGACAGTGATGTGTTTAATAATTAATTCGTTTGAATTTAGAATCAAGTTACCGATACATCTAATCGTAAGATCGAGTGTATCGAAATCTAGACGGTCAATACTTCGACTCCGCTCAGTATGACCTATCTATTACCCTAAATTGATCCGTTATTATTAACTAATAACCAAACTATTTTCCGCTCTCCATTAACCGGGTAACAGAAACTGTCTGCTCATTAATACTCATTCTTAAAATATACACACCACTCGCATAACCAAGCTCTGTAGCACTAAAATCATAGAAATATGTACCAATGGATTGGTACTCATTCACTAATGTGTGAATTTTGTTCCCCAGAATATCAAATACTGTAATTTCTATATCCCCATTCTTGGTTAGTTCATAATTGATCTTTGTTCTATTTGTATAAGGATTCGGATAAACAATGATCTTTCCATTATTTGCGTCACAACAATCTCCAATGCCTGTTGGGTAATTGACGTTAATCTCATCATAACTAGCACATCCATTAGCTCCTGTAACAGTTACAGTATATTTACCTGTGTCTCCAACCGTAACAGTTTGTGTTGTTGCTCCTGTCGACCATGAATAAATACTTCCTGCATTTCCAGCATCTAAAACAATACCAGCACAAGTTGTACATATCGTATCTTTTCCAAGATCAACAATTGGTGATGGCTTAACAGTTACATCCACAGAATCTATTGTAAA
>JAESSM010000128.1 GCA_016764115.1 Bacteroidia bacterium
CAGCTTCATAACCCGCTTCTTCACCTTATTCTCAAAAAAACTATGCAACGGAAATATAGCGGCTGCTAATATAGCGTTGGCTAGCAGCTTCCATAATGGCTCCCCACCCGACCAGCTTTCGATATAAGGATCAAGCAAAACCAGCAGAAACTCGAAAAAGATCATAAAAGCTATGAACACAATTGCTTCTACCACCCGTACACTGAGATTGAACTTCCCAAGCATCCCCACCAATAAACCAATAACCAATAAACCAATAACTATCAAAGAATACTGCAAACTATTCCGCCTTGAAACCTGTTCATTCTGAATTCTTAATTCTTCGTTCTTAATTTGTTCTTCCTGGAGCATAACCATCTCAAACTCATGCTTTTGTTCCAACCTGCCGATGTCTTTGGATTTTTCTTCGTTGAAGAGGGAATCTTTGGCAGTGGTGTATTTTTTGTAGTGCACGTAAGCCCCATGCCACAAATCTGACAGGTTTTTAAAACCTGGTAGATTTACCCCGCGCGCAGTGAGTTGGGCCGTGGTATCGTAGAGGCCACTCATAGATTTCTCAAACTGCATGATGTAATTCAATGCACCAATGTTCTCACACATAGTCAGTGCGCTATCTAAGTACACTTCTGCTTCTGCAAAGCGGCCGATTTGGGTGTAGAGGAAGCCGATGTTGCAGAGGTGTCTTCCAATGCCGTTTTTATTTCCCAATTCTTCATCCATATTCAATGCCTTGAAATAGTACTCCAATGCTTTAGGATAGTCCCCTTGAGAATCATAGACATGTCCGATGTTGCCAAGGTGCCTTGCAATACCGTTTTTATTTCCCAATTCTTCATCTATCTTCAATGCCTTGGAATAATAGTCCAATGCTTTGGAATAATCCTTTTGATTCAAATAGATAATTCCGATGTTACCAATGTGCCTTGCAATGCCATTTTTATTTCCCAACTCTCCATCTATCTTCAATGCCTTGAAATAGTAGTGCAAGGCTTGAGGATAATCGCCTTGAGAAAAATAGACAAGTCCGATGTTGCCGAGGTTGATAGCCATATAGCTTTTATTCCCAAGTTCTTCATCCAATTTCATTCTTTTGAAATAGTATTCCAATGCTTTGGGATAGTGTCCTTGATGCCAATAGACAATTCCGATGTTGCCGAGGTCAGATGCAATTCCTGCTTTATCTCCTAAGTCTTCATCCATCTTTAATGCCTTGAAATAGTATTCCAATGCTTTGGGATAATCGCTTTGATTCCAATAGACAAGTCCGATGTTCCCGAGTGAGATAGCCATACCATTTTGATCTTTTTTTGCTTCTCTTATTTCCAGGGCTTTGAAGTGATGGGAAAGCGAGAGGGGGTAGTCGCCTTTTAGGTAGTAATATGCACCGAGGTTGCTGTGAGTGTTGGCGGTGAATTCTGACCTCACACCCGACTCCTCTCCATCAGTAAGGGGGAGTGCTTCTATTAATTTTAATGCTTGTTTGCCAAGTAATATGGAAGTGTCGGGGTTTTGGTATTTTAGTTCCCAGCCTAAATCATTGAGGAGGCTGATTCGGGTAGTATCTGCAAGGGTTACCCCCCCTTTAATCCCCCCAAAGGGGGACAAGGCTTTGAGTTTGGTTCTTAGGCTATCAATCTTAGTGGGAGTTCGACTTGGAGTCGGGCCCCCACTTATTGAGTTGTTTTTCGGAGCAGATTGAATTGTATCAGTAGCATGCGTAGTTTGTATTGAAAGACAGAGAGATAGAAGAAACCAAGTAAGTTTCATAATGCTAATATATGAATAGCTAATAGCCTATTAGAGCGAATACACGAATACCCTAAAACAATAGAACAATTAGACGAGTCGTGTCACATCTGTTACCAAAATCCTTAAGATGTGGCACGACTATCACTGTTCAGAATGAATCAACGAATCACTTCTTCTCCTTGATCAGAAAAGTATAAACCGGGAAATGGTCGCTGTAGCCGCCTTTGAAAGAAGAACCCACAAAGGTTCTGTAGGGATAGCCCTGGTATTTACCTGATTGTTGCTTCAAAAAATCTTTGTTGAAAACTTTTACTCCATAATACCTGAAACTGCTGTAATCCTTTTCAACCAAAGACGAAGTCATAAGTATTTGGTCGAATAAATTCCAGACATCCCTCCATGCTAAAGTGCCAATTCCTTTTTTGAACAGAGGCTCCATAGGGTTAAACATAATTTTGCCTGAAACATTTTCAGCTTTTGCTTCAGTGAGCAGATGTTTTTTAACGCTTTCATCAACAGGGTCATCATTCAGATCTCCCATGTAGAAAATTTTGGCTTTCGGATCAGCATTTAAAATTGAATCAATTACAGATCGTCCTAGATCTGCAGCAGCAACACGTTTAAAATTACTGCCTTTCTGCCCTCCCCTTCTTGATGGCCAGTGCGATACCATAACATGGATCGGTTCACCATGCAACAACCCTGAAACCAATAGCTGGTCACGGGTATAAAAATCATCCAGTCCATCAATTGTTAAAGTGTAAGATTTACTCGAAGTAACTTTGAAATATTTGGGTTGATAGATCAATCCAACATCAATACCTCTTTTATCAGGAGAGTCATAATGAACTATTTGATAGTTATGCTCCTTCAGTTTTCCTGTTTTAATTAGATCTTCCAAAACCGATCTATTCTCTATTTCACAAACACCAAGTATCGCAGGTCCATCCGGATTAATTTCTGTTCCCAGTTGAGAAATGACAGCGGCCATATTAGCCAGCTTCTTGTTGTATTTCTCAGTGTTCCAATTTTTTTCACCTGCAGGAGTAAATTCCGTATCACGTACATCTTCAGTGTCCAGCGTATCAAACAGGTTTTCAAGATTATAAAAGGCCAGGGTAACTACATTGTATTGTTTGTCTTTGTCTAATTCCTGACAGAAAGTACTGGAATAGTATATAAAAAATAACAACCCCATCAATATGAAGCGAATTAATTGCTTTTTCATAATGGCATTAGAGCAAAAACTCAACCAAACCTTACGTAAGGTTCTGTTTTTGAAATTCAGTTTATTTGTGTTTAGCATTTTATATACTAACTTTGATATTCTGTGAAAACATTATTCTAGTAGTAGAAGAGTACCGCGAAGTATCACTGTCTAAATTAAAATATTTTCACATACCATCACAATGAAACGGTCATTATTTCCACTTCTATTTAGCCTTGTATCACTTTACGCTTTTTCACAGGATAGTGACACCAAAAATATTTTAAGTGATTCTATTAGTGCCCTTCAGCTTAGCGAAATTCCTGCTTTCAGCATTTCTAATGATATTTCAGAAACAGAATCACAAGGTGTTTCAGGGTTATTGCAATCATCTGGAGACGTATTTAGTCGAATAACAAGTTATGGTTTTCGCTCAGCAAGATTTAGAACCCGAGGTTATAATTCTGATAATTTTGAAGTAATGATCAATGGTGTCCAAATGAATGATCCTGAGTTTGGCAGAGCAATTTATTCAATTTGGGGAGGCCTGAACGATGTTACTCGAAACCCGTTGGTAAAAACAGGGATCAACTCTTCTCAAGTTACATTTGGAGGAATCGGTGGAATTTCTAATATCAACGCTCGACCTACCAGTATCAGAACAGGTTCCAAAATTTCTTATGCCCGATCTAACAGAAGTTATAGCAATAGGCTGATGATAACCCATGCTACAGGAATGATGGGAAATGGCCTGGCCGTATCATTATCAGGATCATGGAGATATGCCAAAGAAGGTTATGTAGCAGGAAGTTTTTACGATGCTGCCAGTTATTACATGGGAATTGAAAAAAAGATCAATGACAAACATACAATAGGAATAATAGGTATGGGTG
The DNA here is from genome assembly GCA_016764115.1 of Bacteroidia bacterium. Taxonomy (GTDB): domain Bacteria; phylum Bacteroidota; class Bacteroidia; order JAESSM01; family NORP286; genus NORP286. The sequence continues at coordinate 3,850 of JAESSM010000128.1, forward strand.
CTCCAACGAAAAGGGGAAAACAAGGAATTGCACTTCAGGAAGCATATGATCTATCAGGAACTAACTACTACAACCCATACTGGGGGTATCAAAATGGCGAAAAGAGAAATTCACGAGTAGTTGATAGCCACAAGCCTATATTTATGCTAAACCATTACTGGAAGAAGTCAGAAGTTATGAATATAACCTCTGGTTTGTATTACTCGACAGGAAAGTATGGGCAAAGCAGTTTGAACTGGGATGATGCTGAAGATCCCCGACCTGATTATTACCGTTACTTGCCAAGCTATTACGAAGAGGATAACAAAATACAGTATGCTTACCTGACCGACCAATGGACAAACAATGAAAGTTTCCGACAAGTGGATTGGGACAGGCTTTACAATGGGAATTATAAGAATTTATATACTGTAGAAAATGCTGATGGATCAGGCTCATCTTTAACAGGAAATAGATCAAAATACATTGTAGAGCAGTGGCGAAACGACCCAACCCTTATAGGTTTCAACTCTAATTTTAACACAAAATTGAGCACCAAACTTAAGGCATCCGGAGGTGTTGACATAAGCATGTATAAGAGTA
>JAESSM010000090.1 GCA_016764115.1 Bacteroidia bacterium
ATGATCTCATCATTGAATTTTCCATTTTCAAATGCACTGGCAGCTCTCTTATATGACTCGATGGCAAACTCATCTTGTTCTTCACGAGATATTTTACATTCATCTGCACATAACTCGGCTGCACTTCCCATGTGGTAATCATTATACACATCCCATAACCCATCTTTGACGATACCATCTGTTAATTCACCATGACCTAACCTATAACCAGTTCTGGCTTTAGCAAGATAATAAGGAACATTTGACATACTTTCCATACCTCCTGCAACAACAATATCGTTGTCACCTAACATAATTGATTGTGTTCCGAACATGACTGCTTTTGTTCCTGAGGCACAAACTTTATTCACTGTTGTACAAGGAGTTTCTTTTGAAAGGCCTGCGTATATTGCTGCTTGTCGTGCCGGAGCTTGTCCTGCATTGGCTGTCAATACATTACCCATAAAAACTTCCTGTACATCATTAGGGTCAATGCCAGCTTTTTCGATAGCACCTTTAATTGCAATAGAACCTAATTGTGGTGCAGTAAATGATGACAAGCTTCCACCCACACTACCAATTGGAGTTCTCGCTGCTGACACTATATATACTTCCTTCATATTCTATAAATTTTTGAGTTATTGTTACATTTGTATTGTGTCTAATAAAAAGCTCGGCAAAATTAAGATAAAAATGGAGAACATATTAAAATGTTGCTTTCTTTTGATGGTCTTTGCTTTTGTTGATTGTTATCAAGTTTTGGCTCAGAATAATGAGGCTGAATTGATAGAAATTGTAAATGAACATCGAGAAGAGAAACATGGTGAATTTAAAGACAAAGAATCTACACCCTTAAACAAAGAACAGCTTAGCGAATTTGAAGGATTGCACTACTTTGATATAGATCGAAGATATAACATACGAGGAAAATTCAAAAGAACATCTAACGAATCTTCTTTTAAAATGAAAACCAGTACAGACAGGCTTCCTGAGTACATTAAATATGGAAAAATCTCATTTGAGATGGATGGAAAAGAGTTTTCTTTAAGTGTCTATCAAAATGTTGCATTGGTTAAAAATAAAGAATATGAAGATTATTTATTCATTCCTTTTACGGATGAAACCAATGGAGATGAGACATATGGAGGAGGCAGGTATATAGATTTTAGAATACCAGAATCTGAAGATGTGTATTTGAACTTTAATTTATGCTATAGCCCTTATTGTGCTTATAATCATAAGTATTCTTGTCCTATTCCTCCAAAAGAAAACGATTTACCCATAAAAATTTCTGCCGGTGAAAAAATGTATCAATAAACTTAGTTTAGTATTTGTACTAGTATACTTTTCATATCAAGTAAGCGCTCAATTTACTTTGACATCAGATGATATAGCAACGCCATGGGAATCTTATAAAGCAATATTACTTACAGACACCATTGATATTCCATCAGGCGATACCGGTTCAAATGTTACTTGGGATTTTAGTGATTTGACAGTTTCAACTGATTCATTGGATATTAAGTTTTTAGTTCCTTCCGGAACAAATTATAATAGTCAATTTAATAATTCGGACCAGGTTGAAATGACAGGGAAGAATTCTTACAGATTCTATTCTTTAAGTACTTCAGATTATGTGATGGATGGGTTAGTAAATGATTCAAACATTGTAATTCCGTATTCTGACCCAGAAATTATTTATCAGTTTCCTATGAGTTTTGGTTCTGAATTTACTGATGATTTTAAAGCAAATTTTATAATCCAATCATTGAACACCTATAGATCCGGCAGCACCATCGTAAAATGTGATGCTTACGGGACACTGTACTTGCCAAATGACACATTAACAAATGTATTGAGAATCAAATTCCATCAGGTTCATAAAGACTCCTCTTATGTGTTTGCAACTCCTTACGAGATCAAATATGATTTTACGACTTATGCATGGTATAGTGAAAATTATAAATACCCTGTTTTAAAGATGACGAATTTCATTACTGCTGCGGACTTGGTTGCGAAGGATACTGCTAAAACATTGTACCAATTATCCTTTTCTGAGATTAGCACAGGTGTCGAAAAATCAGAGAATAAATTTGATTTTAAATGTTTTGCAATATTAGGAGGCTTTAATGTTTCATTTAAATCTAACCAGATCTCAACTGCGGATATTGAAGTAATAAATGGGCTTGGTCAGGTTATATATAAGGCCAAAATTGGGGAAGATCAACTACATTTCATAAATATTGAGAAGCCTGGGATTTATTTTGTAAGGGGGCAAGTAGGGGAAACAATAGAGATACGAAAACTAATTATTTATTGATCTCAAGTCAATCAAAGGAAGAGTTTGTTTTATTACTTTCATCTTCACAAACAGTGTCTTTCGTAACTGTTTTACCGCAAACATCACAAGTGACTCCTTCTTTTTGCAGAAATGGACTGTTACTGGCACAAGTTCCAACAAACTCACCATCTTTCTTAAGAATGATCTTGATGGAAAACATTACGAAAACCAGTCCGACAATTACGATAGCTACTAGTATAACGGTCATATCCATATTACAAAGATACGACTTAAAATAAGACCATATGCAAACTAAATATGATTAAATTTGATTGATCAAGACGAGGATATGGATTGGAAATTATTTTGGGATAACAAAGCAAAGGATACAGATATTTTAAATAAACAAGTTGGTAGAGTTTCAGGTTCAAATGATGCTTTGGAAAATGATGTATTGCAAAAAATTGAAGAACACATCAATCAATATTTAAAAATTAAAAATAATGAAGTGTTGCTTGATGTATGTTGTGGTAATGGATTGATTATAAATTTATTAAAAAATAATTGTTCTCAAATAATTGGGATTGATATGGCCCCAACAATGATCAAGAATGCCAATAAAGAACTTAGCTCCGGCAATACTACTTTTATTGAGGGAGATGCAGCGAAGATTTCTGAATTAGTAAATACAGAAATAGATAAAGCGTATTTATATTTTTCATTTCAATATTTTGATTCCTATGAAAAGGGGAAAAAAGTCATACAAGAAATTCTTAAGGTTCTGAGACCTGGAGGGTTAATATTTATTGGTGATATTCCTGACCGAAAAAAGCTATGGACATTCTATGATACTTTAAGCAAAAAAGTTAAATATTGTATTGATGAACTGAGAAATAAGAACTCAATGGGAAAGTTTTGGAAAAAGGAAGAATTGGATAGAATTTGTGTGGAATGTAATGTTAATGGTACTTACTACAATCAAACACAAGAATTACCATATTCTTATTATAGATTTGATTATTTAATTGAAAAGCCAAATGGATAAGAGATTAGAAGCCTTTAAGCGATTGTTAGATATTATGGATGACTTGCGCTCAAAATGTCCTTGGGATAAGGAACAAACCTTGGAAAGCCTGAGACATTTAACTATCGAAGAAGTATACGAATTAGGTGATGCTATCATAGATAAAGATATGAAAGGCATTAAGGAAGAGTTAGGTGATCTAATGCTCCATATGGTTTTTTATGCTAAAATAGCTTCAGAAACAAACGACTTTGATATTTCAGATGCGTTAAATGGGATTTGCGAGAAGTTAATTGCACGGCATCCTCATATCTATGCAGATGTAAAAGTGAATGGCCAAGAAGATGTTAAAGCAAATTGGGAACAACTAAAATTAGCTGAAGGAAAAAAATCTATTTTAGAAGGAGTCCCAAAATCGTTACCTGCATTAGTAAAAGCGTTCAGAATACAAGAAAAAGCTGTTGCTGTTGGTTTTGATTGGGATAACAGGCAACAGGTTTGGGCCAAAGTGGAAGAAGAAATGAATGAATTTCATGAGATGATTGAAAAAGATGAAAAAAAGCCTTCTGGCAAAACAGAGGAAGAATTTGGGGACTTATTATTTTCGTTGATCAATTATGCAAGATTTGTTAATTTAAATCCTGAAAACGCTTTAGAAAAGACCAACAACAAGTTTATCAAACGATTTCAATACATTGAAAAGCAAGCTGAAGCAAAAGGGAAAAAATTAACTGAAATGAGCTTACAAGAAATGGATATTTATTGGGTAGAGGCTAAAAATCTGAAATAATGACAACTTTAAAACTGCTTTTTATATTAAATTTTTAATGTTTAACTTTGCATACTTATATGTAAATATGAATATATATGTCTGAAAACTCAACTGTAATGGCAGCTAGTAAAATAGAAGAATTATTAGGAGATAGTGCTGCACATCTTCTGGAACATGAATGTAATACCATTTCAAAAGATAGGATACATGCTCCAGGCCCAGATTTTATAGATAGATGCTGGAAAGATTCCAATAGAAGTCCACAAGTTCTAAGAAACCTTGCTTCGATTCATAACCACGGTAGATTAAACGGAACAGGACATTTATCAATTCTACCAGTAGATCAAGGCATTGAGCATTCTGCAGGAGCTTCATTTGCTCCAAATCCTGACTATTTTGATCCAGATAACATTATTAAGCTTGCAATCGAAGGTGGCTGTAATGCTGTTGCAACAACATTTGGAAATTTTGGAGTAGTGGCTCGAAAATATGCCCATAAAATACCTTTTATAGTAAAAATAAACCACAACGAACTATTAACCTATCCCAATAAATTTGATCAAATTTTTTATGGTTCTGTTGAAGATGCCTGGAATTTAGGTGCAGCGGCAGTTGGAGCAACAATTTATTTTGGTTCAGATAATGCCACAAGGCAAATTGAAGAAGTTGCAGAAGCCTTTGACCATGCTCACGAATTAGGAATGGTAACAGTGCTTTGGTGCTATTTAAGAAATAGCGAATTTCAAAAGGACGGTACAGATTATCATGCTGCCGCAGACTTAACAGGTCAGGCAAATCACATTGGTGTTACTATACAAGCAGATATTATAAAGCAAAAACTACCAGAGAATAATGGAGGATATACTGCCTTGAACTTTGGTAAAACACACGCAAAAGTTTATGATGAACTTTCTAGTGATCATCCAATTGACTTATGCAGGTATCAATTAGCTAATTGTTACATGGGTAGAGTTGGATTAATTAACTCCGGAGGAGCATCAAAAGGTGCAGTCGATTCTGATATTGCGGATGCAGCATTTACAGCAGTTGTAAATAAGAGAGCAGGAGGAACTGGGCTCATCTCAGGTAGAAAGGCTTTTCAAAAGCCATTTAAAGATGGAGTTGCCCTTTTGAATACTGTTCAGGATGTATACTTGGATAAGGACATTACTTTGGCATAATCAATTAGCATACGCTAATTATGAGTTGGTTTAAGAGAGTAAAGGAAGGTATAACAACCAAAACAAAAGACAAAAAGGAAACACCTGATGGTGTTTGGTACGGGTGCCCCACCTGTAAAAAGCCTACTCTAGTTAAAGAACATGAAAAGAACTTGAATGTTTGTATTCATTGTTCTTATCACGACAGGTTAATTTCTCAAAAATATTTCGATATCTTATTCGATGACAAGAAGTTTGAAGAGTTTAATGAAAAGTTATCTGCAGCTGATCCATTAAATTTTGAGGATACTAAAAAATATACTGATAGACTTGAAGCCGCCAAGCAAAAATCTGAGCTAAAAGATGCAATAAGAACTGTGTATGGTAAGTTGAATGGGCAGGAGTTAACTGTAGCATGCATGGATTTTGGCTTTATTGGAGGGTCTATGGGCGCGGTAGTAGGAGAGAAGATAGCCAGGGCAATAGATAAAAGTATAGAATTGGAAACTCCATTTTTACTGATATCCAAATCAGGTGGGGCCAGAATGATGGAAGCGGCATATTCACTGATGCAAATGGTTAAAACATCTGCAAAATTAACGCAGTTGTCAAAGGCGAAACTTCCTTATATTTCTTTATTGACTGATCCTACCACTGGAGGTGTATCAGCATCTTTCGCAATGCTTGGTGACTTAAATATTGCTGAACCAGGTGCTCTTATTGGGTTTGCTGGCCCTCGCGTAATAAAGGAAACAATAGGAAAGGATTTACCCGAGGGATTTCAAAGCTCCGAATTTTTGTTGGAACATGGCTTCTTAGATTTCATTGTTGATAGAAGAGATTTAAAAGAAAAATTATCGGATAGTATAAGCTTACTTAAGAACTAGAGATTACTAATGGCTATAATAAATCGAATAATAATTGTAAGTCTCATTTCACTTTTTTTTATTTCGATACCAACTTCAATTAAGGGAAATTCGGAAATTTCTTTAGAAAAAATAGAGCTGCGAATTATAGATTCCTATAGTCTGGGAGTACATTCAAAGAACTTTACGGGTTTAAGATCTTTGTGTCAGCAATTGGAAGAAGTTTCAGTGGAAGACAACCAATTCAATTTTTTCTATTGGAAAGGATACGCAAACTTCAGATTGGCTTTTGCGGATTATTATTTGTTAAACAATAAGGAGAGTGCTTTAGAAGCTATTCAACGCTCTGTAGAAAGTTTGAATAAAGCCTTTGAACTTAATGCTTCAAATAATGAAATGCTCTCCTTGTTGTCCATGGCTTTGAGCTTCAACGCAAGTTTAAATTCCAAAAAGAACTTTATGACTAATTCAAGATTAATGTCAAGGGCTGAAGGGTATGAAAAGAGAGTCATGATCGAAGAAAGCGCAAATGTGCGTTCGTATTTATCTAAAATAATGTATGAATATTATTCGGCTAGTATAGTGGGACAAAAAGAAGTGTTAGAGAAAACTTGCATAAAGGCCTTATATGAAGCGGAATCTCTTTCGAAAATACATAAAGCTGAACCCAGCTGGGGCAGGAGCTTGATCTATTTCTTTTTGATCAGACATTATATAGATGCCAAGAAAGCCACTTATGCCCAAATCTGGCTAGATGAAGCAGTTGAGAAGTATCCCAATGACGTGTATATTGCAAAATTAAATAAGAAAATATCAAAAAGCAGATAATGACAATAGAAACATCACCAGAAACAATGACAAAAGAGAAAGAATATTTTGCACATGAAACTGCGGTAATTGATGAGGGATGCAGTATTGGGAAAGGAACCAAAATATGGCACTTTTCGCATATAATGCCGGATAGCGAAATTGGCGAAAATTGCAATCTTGGTCAAAATGTGGTGGTTTTAACTGGTGTTAAGCTCGGTAACAATGTTAAAGTTCAAAACAACATTTCAATTTATACAGGGGTTATTTGTGAAGATGATGTCTTTTTAGGTCCATCAATGGTTTTCACCAATGTAATTAATCCAAGAAGTGCAGTTATTAGAAAAGATGAATACAAAGAAACAATAGTAAGAAAAGGTGCTACCATTGGAGCTAATTCTACAATAGTTTGTGGATATGAAATTGGTGCCTACTCCTTTATAGCTGCGGGAGCTGTTGTTACTAAACCTGTAAAACCTTATTCTTTGGTGATGGGAAATCCTGCCCGGCAAGTAGGCTGGATGAGTGAGTACGGACATCGGCTAGAATTTGATGAGAATGGAATTGCAGTTTGCCCTGAAAGCAAAGATAGGTATGAACTAAAAGATGAAACAGTTTCTAGACTTTCCTAAGAATTACCTTCTCTTAATTTCTTCTTGAATTCAACTCCCTTTTTGTATCTTTATTTCGATTGATATTTTCAAAATATTATGTGTGGAATAACGGGGATATTACATTTTGATTCAGAGCGTCTTGTCGATAAAGATGTTCTAAAGAGAATGGCCGATTCATTGATTCACAGGGGCCCTGATGCTGAGGGTTTTTATGTCAATAAAAATATTGGTTTAGGGCATCGTAGGTTATCTATTATTGATCTAACTACCGGTGATCAGCCAATGTATAGCGATGATAGGAACTTGGTATTGGTTCACAATGGAGAAATATACAACTACATAGAGCTTCGTGAGGAACTAAAAACCCTTGGGTACAAATTCAAAACTGATTCAGATACTGAAGTAATTATCAAGTCTTATGAAGAATGGGGTATAGAATGCCAAGTTAAATTCAATGGAATGTGGGCCTTTGCTTTATGGAATGAAAGGAAGCAAGAATTGTTTTTATCCATTGATAGAATCGGTGAAAAACCATTATACTATGCCATTCATGAAAATTCATTGATCTTTGGATCTGAAATTAAAGCCTTGCTATCTTATGGAGTACAAAAGGAAACCAATATTGAGGTATTGGATATTTATCTCGCATTGTCTTATGTACCTGCACCGTATACCTTTTACAAAAATATAAACAAACTCAGCCCTGGCCATTATACCTTAATTGGTAATAACGATATAATTACACCTAAGAAGTACTGGGATTTGCCAGATATTGATGAAACAAATATGCTTGGTAATGAAAAGGAAATATTTGATCAGTTTGAGAGCTTATTTCGGGATGCCGTCAAAATAAGGATGCGTAGTGATGTTCCTTATGGTGCTTTTTTAAGTGGAGGGTTAGATTCTTCAAGTGTTGTATCAATAATGAGCGAAATTAGCTCTAAACCGGTGCAAACGTATACCATTGGATTTAAGGAAAAAATATTTGATGAAAGGCATTTAGCAAGAGATGTTGCCGTAAAATTTCAGACAGATCATAACGAACACTTGGTTGAACCAGGTTCTTTTGATGAATCTCTGAAAAGAATTCTACATCATTATGATGAGCCTTTTGGGGATTCCTCAGCGATTCCTACAGGTTATGTATCAAATTACGCCAGGCAAGATGTTAAGATGGTTTTAACCGGTGATGGTGGTGATGAAGTTCTTTCTGGCTACCTCATTTATTTGGCTGAGAAACTTACCCTCTACTATCAGTATATACCAATTCAACTCAGAAAGGCAATTATACCTTTATTAGATAGACTCGGAAGTATGACATCCGGGAATTTAAGATATAGTGCAAATCGGCTCAGAAATGCATGTTATGGTTCTATGTTGCCATTTCAAACGAGGTTGGCCGCAAAGCAAATGTGGGCGAATTCTTCGGTTCGCGAGGCTCTTATTACTGATAAATCTCAAATAATACCTGTCCAATATTACATTGCAGATGTGTTTTCTAATTGCACTTATAGTGATGACTTTTACAAACTGATGTACTTTCATCTAAAGGTTTCATTACCTGCAGATATGTTGGTTAAAGTTGATAGAATGAGCATGGCCTATTCTTTAGAAACCCGGTTGCCATTTTTAGATCATAGATTAATAGAATTTATGGTTAAGGTATCAAAATCTGTAAAATTAAAGGGCTTAGAACGGAAAACAGTATTAAGAAATACAATTGGAAAGCAATTGCCAAAATCAATTTTAAATGCACCTAAAAAGGGATTTGGTGTTCCCTTAAGAGAATGGTTTAAGGACAAAGAATTTGAATCTCGGCTAAGTGATTTAAGCAAAGCTGATTTTGGGTTAAATGGCAAAGTGATTGATGAAATAGTACAAGATAACAGGGAAGGTAAAAGAGACTATGGTAATTTTATTTGGATGTTATTTGTATTGAAAGAATGGACTCTTAATTCTAACAATTAGTAATTAAAAGAATTAAGTTATAAAAAAACCCCTTCTCAATGAGAAAGGGTTTTTTCTTTATAGTATAAGAGAAGATGCCTTTTTAATAAACCAAAAAGTCTACTCTTCTATTAACTTTACTTTGTCCTTTTTGTGCTAAAGGTTCGCCTTCACCTTTGGAATCAGCAGTTAATCTGCTAGCGTCAACACCGTAAATCTTTACTAGGTGATCAATAGCAGCTTGTGCTCTTCTGGTACCGAGTTCCATATTATACTTTTCTGGCCCCGAACCGTCACTATAGCCGGTAACTTTAATTTTAAGGCCTCCATTTTGTTTAAGAGCGTTTGCTACTTCAGCAAGATTTTCATAGTAAGCATACTCAACATTGGCACTGTTAAATGCATAGTATACAGATGGAAGTAGACCAACACCACCTCCGCCACCACCAGTATAAACTGGAGTAGGTGAACCATCATCTCCGCCTCCTCCTGTTCGCATTCCTGCTATTGCACTTCCTTGGAAGTTAACCATTTGTCCAGGCTTAGAATTATTATCTAAATCTCTATGATCTGGCACACCGTCACCATCAGTATCAATTGCCTTACCATTTTCGTCTACAACAGCACCTTTTTCAGTAAATGGATCTCCATCTTGGTAGTCAGCTACACCATCACCGTCAATATCCATAGCTCTACCTGAACCATCTACAGTTACACCTTCAGGAGTTTCGTTATCCTTGTCATAAAGGTCAGCAACACCGTCATTATCTTTATCTCCGCCTAATCCTGCCATTTTTTCTCTTAAAACAGCCATGTCTTCATATAAAGTATTTAAGGGGTTAACCCAATCTATATCCTTTTCATTTTTGCCCATGTTTGCTGATAATCCAAAGCTGAAATAGGAATATTTATCCTTTCCTGAGCTTCTTACGTTTAATCTGTCTAAAATATCTGTATTAACTGCCCTTAATGAATAGGCTAATTCTAGAGTAAGGGCTTTGGGCAGTCTATATTTCATTGTTAGCCCTGCAGGGTAAGCTATTTCGATTGCACTTGGCTCGGTAGGATCATAAAAATCATATTCACTGCCATCTTTTTTAAATAGGGATGATTTGAAATGATTTAATCCTAAGCCAAGCGTTGCTTGAAAACTGATTCTTGGTTCTGATTTCAGAAAAGAAATGTTTCCGAAGTTGTACACTAGATTTATGGTATGCTCAAAGAAGTTTGTTGTAAAGGTTGTAGAATCAATATAATGCATATCAGAAAGGGCTCCCTTTAATAATTGACCTTGAATTCCAAAGGCATGAGAAAACATCTTAGTGACAGTTAAGCCGTATCCAAAGTTTTTGTCTCCATTATTTGGATCAATTGGGCTCATATCAGTATGTCCCATTACCATTCCTGCATTAATACCGATAGCCCACAAATTAAACTCTTTTGGACTTGGGAAAGGTGAAGTTTCTTCCGGAGCAGCTTCTACCGGTTCAGCTTCCTGAGCAAAGGTACTTGTACTAGCAAGCCCTAAGATTAATGTTAATACTAATAAGTTTTTCAGATTCATAATTATTGCTTTTGTTAAAGTTATGTGTATTAGGGTATTATTAATTGAAGTTAATTACGTGCACAAATATAGTTATTTATATAAAAAAACAAATATTTCATTAATAAATTCTAATAAAGGATTTAATTAAGTAAATGAACGGTTTTTAAATGATTCTACTGTTTTAAGAGCTCTTAATAATTTTATAATAGGTATACTCCAAAAAGAATTCTGGCACAATATTTACCCCGTTACATACGTTTCTTGAAGTTAAAAGTTGCAAAAAACCCATAAAAACATATGTGGATAATTCATTCTATTAGACTACTTCCGGTAATAATTCTCTTTTTAGTGTTTTTGAAGTTTAATAGAGTATAAATAATATATTTGCAGTCGAAAAAGGAAATTCAGAAACTTATGTTTTATAGGAAAGCCATTTTTACCGTTTTGTTGCTTGGGGTTATAATAAATGTCCATTCTCAGGATGTCACAGATAAAATACCTGCCAATATAGTTGTCCCTCCCGGATTGGATGTTAAGGATATGGACCCTCAAGATATTACAGAAGACAACCTAAGGAAAGCCGGTGCAACTGAAGCACAAATAAAAGAAGCTATTGAGTATAAAAAAAAGATGCAGAGTGGTGAAGGAGATGACTTATTAACTGGATCTGATGAGCCTGAAAAAATAAATCAAATTCTTGATGAGCAGGAGAAAGATAAAGCCGCTGAAATTGAGACAGAGGAAGTTGAAGAGGTCAGCCTCAACCGACAAATAAGAAAATTTCCTGTATCGACAATCTATGGACATTCATTTTTTAGAACTAACGAAATAGGATTATATAACAAAGCTACGGCAATTAAAGCTCCAGATAATTATATATTAGGTATAGGAGATGAAATTAATATATCAATCTGGGGATATTCAGATTATAGTGATGTGTTCAAGATAAATGAATATGGGGCAATACAGCCCAAATTAGTTGGCCGTATCTATTTAAAAGGAATGGAATTTAAGAAAGCCCGATCATTATTAAGGGATAGGTTTAACCAGGTATATGATTTACAAAACTCTCAGTTTGAAATAACTCTTGCCTATTCAAGGGTTATTTCTGTCAATGTAGTTGGTGAAGTGTTTTACCCAGGTACTTATACTTTACCTGCTATAAATACAGCATTTAATTTATTAGTTGAGGTTGGGGGTCCTTCTGCTATTGGAAGTCTGAGAAAAATATATATTAAAAGGGGTGGCAAATTGATTGAAATTCTTGATGTATATAAATACTTATTAAACCCTGATTCAGAC
>JAESSM010000230.1 GCA_016764115.1 Bacteroidia bacterium
ATTAAAAATGGATTAATGGATAATGTTGTTCGTGATATTATCGAAGACAAGGATCACAACATTTGGATAGGTTCAAACGCAGGAATATCTATATACGAAGCCAATAAACAACATGTTTATAATCCAGTTGCCAAAAATTTGTTCAAAAATTTAACTAAAGGAATTATCCTCGATCTTTATGTTGACAGTAAAGGGAAAGTATTGGTGGGTACTTTTGGTAATGGAGTATTGATCTATGATGGAGATGAATTAAAACATATCACAAGTAAAGATGGATTGGCAAATGATATTGTATACTCAATATTAGAAGATAGTAAAGGAAATTATTGGTTTGGTACAAACAATGGTATTTCCAAATATGACGGCCAGAACTTCAATAGCTATACGGATATAGAAGGACTTGAGAATAACTATGTTTCATCAATTATTGAGGACCATGAAGGAAATCTATTATTTGGCATTAACGGATCAGGTGTTTTGATATTTAGTTATAAAGAACAAAACACATTAGACATTAAAAGGATATCGACTAGTGAAGGTCTTAATTCCAATTTTATTGCGACCATTTATCAAGATAACAATGATGATATATGGATCGGGACATGGGGAAAAGGTGTAAATAAGATTGTTTCTGAAAAGAGTTCAATTACCGAAGGTATTTTCACCTTCGAGTATTTTGGGATACAGGAAGGACTTCGCAATAGCAACATTACTACAGTTTTTGAGGATATTGAAAATAATGTTTGGATAGGTACTTACGGTGCAGGTTTGAGCATGTTTAGAGATAAAAGTTTTACCAAATACAATCTCAACGAAAGTTTACAGGATAATTTTGTCTTTTCTCTTACTGAAGATAATAACAAGAATATATGGGTGGGAACAGGAGCTAATGGAGTTTCTATTTTTAGTCCGAAAGAAAATTCGCGTTACCACTACTCCATCAAGAGTATCACTACCAAAGATGGGCTTATCAATAATTTTGTGCGTATTGTATTTTGTGATAAAGGTGGCAAAATGTGGGTAGGAACTTCAGAGGGAGTTTCCCGATATGATGGCAAGACATTTGAGCACCTTACCATTGACAATGGACTCATTCACAATTATGTTAGAACCATACATGAAGATCAGCAAGGTAACTTTTGGTTAGGAACTCCGGCAGGGATAAGTGTAGTCACTTTAAATAATGACAATTTCAGTAATTGCAATATCTCTAATTATACAGAGGAAGATGGTTTGACTCCGGGTACAGTATATTCATTTGCTGAAGACAATTCAGGAAATATTTGGATAGGAACTGAATTAGGCATTTCAAAATTCGATAGTGTAAAATTCAAGAACTATTCCGTTGCAGATGGTTTGGTACATAGTGATGTAAGGACAATTCTAATGGATAAGGAAAACAAACTATGGATTGGTACAGGCGGTGGTATCTCTATTTTTGATGGAGATAAATTTGAAAATCTAACCATGCAGGATGGATTAAGCTCCAACCGGTTGTACCTGATGTTATTTGACGAAGATGATGATGTGTTATGGATTGGAACAAATGTTGGGGTTGACAAATTTGATGCTAAAGAATATCGTTCAAGTAAAACAACGAAGTTTAAACATTTCGGACATTTAGAAGGCTTTCAGGGAGTAGAAACGAATACAAATGCGGTGTGCAAAGACAGTGAAGGTGGACTTTGGTTTGGTACGATCAATGGTGCAATTAAATACGATCCACTGGCTGTTAAACAAAAAAACAACTTACCTCCTCAAACTCATATAACCAAGGTCAGAATTGCTAAAAAGGATACAATGCTTCAATCAAATATTAAGTTACCGTACAATATGAACTACTTTACCTTTCATTATATTGGCATTAGCCTTACACTTCCTGAAAAAGTAGTCTACCAATACAAATTAGAAGGATATGACGAGGATTGGTCTGAAATTACACAAGAAACTTTTGCCACCTATGGCAACGTACCTACCGGTGGTTACACATTTAAAGTAAGAGCCAGAAATAACGATGGAGTTTGGAATGAAAAGCCAACAGAACTCGTTTTTTCAGTAATCCCAGCATTTTGGCAAACGTGGTGGTTTTACTTATCAAGTTTAATATCATTATCTGCATTGATATTTGCCTTGATCCAATTCAGAGAAAGGAATTTAAAAAGGGCCAAAAATATACTCGAAGAAAAAATTATTATTCGCACACAAGAAATAGAAGATCAAAAAGAGGAATTAAGGGAGGTAAATCAGCACATTATTGATAGTATTAGTTATGCAAAGAACATACAACGGGCAATTTTAAAGCCCATTGATGAACTCAATAAATATGTTCCGGAATCCTTCATTTATTACGAACCAAAAGAAATTGTAAGCGGTGACTTTTATTGGTTAGGAAATGTAAAAAACAACGGAACTGAAAACATAATGATAGCTGCGGTAGATTGTACCGGACATGGAGTTCCCGGAGCATTTATGAGTATGATCGGGAATGACTTGTTGAATCAAATAATAATTGAAAAGAAAGTCACAAATCCAGGAGAAATTTTAAATCAACTACATGCAGGAGTACAGTTTTCTCTTCAGCAAAAAGGAGAAGATGCTCTTTCAAAAGATGGTATGGATATAGCTCTTTGTAACCTGGATATCAAAAATAACAAACTGCAATTTGCCGGAGCTCATCGTTCATTGCATTTATTTAGAAAAGATGAAGAAGAAATAGAAATTGTTAAAGCCAATAAAATTGGAATTGGTGGGATCGAAGAAGTTGAGCGTGATTTCATAAATCATGAGATCCTACTAGAAAAAGGTGATACATTCTATATTTTCTCCGATGGTGTTGTGGATCAGTTTGGAGGCCCTAAGTTTAAAAAATATTCATCGAAGCGGCTTAAAAAATTCCTGGCAGAATTCCAGAATTTAGATATGGCTATACAGATGGATAAGCTTGTCAAAGAAATTACAGGATGGAAAGGAGAATTAGATCAAACTGATGATATTACCGTTATAGGAGTGAGGATATAGTTAGGAGTGATGAGTAGTGAGTGATGAAAATTATACTAAGAGCTACGAACTAACAACTCATAACTAATACAATACCCTAAACTTAACTGTTCCCTTTACTTTTTTCAGATCGCTAATTACTTTTTTATTATAATTTTTATTTACATCTGAAACTAGATAGCCAATTTCTTCATTGGTTTTAAGGTGCTGGCCAACAATATTCAGGTCATACTTTGCTAATATGCTGTTTACCTTACCCATTACGCCAGGTACGTTTTTATGAATATGCAAAAATCGGTGAGCGTTTACTTGTGGAATTAATCTAATATTAGGGAAATTTACACTGCCATAAGAATTTCCACGGTTAATGTAATTGATCATTGTTTGAGGCACATATTCTGCAATATTCTTTTGAGATTCTTCAGTGCTTCCGCCAACATGAGGTGTAAGTATTAAGTTGGGTAAGTTTCTCAGCCCCGAATCAAATTCAGCGTTACTGGATTTTGGTTCTTCAGGATATACATCAATTGCTGCCCCCGCTACTTTCTTATTTTTAATGTGCTTTGCCAATGACTTTATTTCAACAACACTTCCTCTACTCAAATTCAAAAAGATCACTCCTTTTTTCATTAATGAAAACTCCTTATCTCCAATTATATTGACATTGTCAGGATTTCCATCTACGTGAATGGTTATTATATCAGACTTAGTTAATAACTCCTTTAGATTATTGCATTTTTGAGCATTTCCCAACGCCAATTTTTCAACCACATCATAATATAGTACCTGCATTCCCAAGGCTTCTGCCAAAATAGAAAGCTGAGAACCAATGTTCCCATATCCAACTATACCCAGTTTTTTTCCCCTTATCTCATAACTATTTTTTGCAGATTTATTCCATTTACCGTTATGAATTTCAGTACTTCTATCAAACGTTCTTCTCAACAGCATTATCATTTCACCGAGTGCCAATTCTACCACGCTCCGAGTATTACTATATGGAGCATTAAAAACAGCTACTCCTTTAGTCATACATGCTTCTAAATCTATTTGATTGGTACCGATACAAAAAGCACCAATGGTTAAGAGTTTATCAGCATTGGCCAACACCGTATTGGTGATCTTTGTTTTGGATCTGATACCCAAAACATGAACATCTTTGATCCTTTTTGCCAACTCTTCTTCATCCAAACTTGTTGATACGCATTCAATCTGAAACGTTTCATTTTTCAAGAATTTTACCGCATCTTTATGAATATTCTCAAGCAGTAAAACTTTGATCTTGCTTTTAGGATATGATGTAGTGGCCATTGTACGTTGTTTGATGCAAATATAATTAGAGTCTGTCCATAATTTTGAATTTTGGAACAGATTTACGATTTGCGATTTCAGAATTACGAATTTTAATAATACATCTACAATCGTACATCGTAAATATCACAGCAACTTGGCTTTATGGAGCTTCTAATTTATGCATAAAGACCTTCTTATTTACAGGTAAGGCAAAAATTCCATCACTGTATTCCGTGATATTCAACACTTTGGATGGCCATGAAAAGCACTATTATCTCAGATTTTTCATCAAATTTGTTCAGGCTTTCTTAGTCAGAGGGCTATATAACTACTATATATATCTACATTTGAGGCCTATAAAATCATCTGATAAAAGAAGTTTTCTGTACTTTTTTAAATTTGTTGATCTTAACACCTTTGAATATCAAAAATTTCAAGGTAATCCTAACCTATTAATCATGAAAAGAACGATCAGACTTTTAGCCCTTATTATCTTGATAGTGGTCTTGCATGTGATGACCATCTATTCTCAAACTGCAGATTTCAAAAAAGGAGAATTGTTGGTTCGATTAAAATCAGATAATTCTCGAAGTGTAGTTGAGAATAAGCTAAGGACCATTCCCGGAACAAACATCGCCCTTACAGTTGAAAAGTCGGTTTCCCGGGAAATGAATATTTGGTTGATCAAATTTAATCATCGAAGTATCGACACAAAACAAGCCTTGTCAAAAATGTACCTGAATCCTGATGTTGATGTAGTACAGGTAAATCATGTTATTAATGACAGAAGTACTACTCCTAATGACACGAAGTTCAATCAACAGTGGCAATATATTAATGATGGCTCAAATGGTGGTGTTGTGGATGCTGATATTGATATTGATGAAGCTTGGGATATTACAACCGGAGGAGTAACAGCAAATGGAGATACTATTGTGGTGGCTGTAATTGATGATGGCATTGAAACCAGTCATCCGGATTGGGGAGATAATATATGGATCAACTGGAATGAGATACCGAATAACGGAACTGATGATGATGGTAATGGATATACTGATGATTATAACGGATGGAATTTTTATGCTAATGATGATGACTTAACAGATGGTGGTTGGGGTGGTGGTCATGGTTCATCCGTGGCTGGAATTGTTGGAGCAAAAGGAAATAACTCAACTGGAGTTGCTGGAGTAAACTGGGATGTAAAATTGATGATAATTGTTGGTGGTGGTGATGAAGCCGATGCAGTTGCAGCATATTCTTATGTTCTTATGATGAGGAAACTTTATAATACTAGTAATGGTGCGAAAGGAGCTTATGTGGTTAGCACGAACGCATCCTGGGGTGTTAACTTTGGACAACCTGCTGATGCCCCGCTTTGGTGTGCTATTTATGATAGTTTGGGTAAATATGGCGTTCTAAATTGCGGAGCCACGATCAATGGAAATTATAATGTTGACAATATTGGAGATTTACCTACAGCATGTCCAAGTGACCATTTAATAAGCGTAACAAATACGGGGCGCAATGACATAAAAATTACTGAAGCCGGTTATGGAACCACGCATATTGACTTAGGTGCACCGGGAGAAGATACATATACCATTGATTTTGGAAGTACTTATGGTGGATTTGGAGGAACTTCGGGTGCAACTCCTCATGTAACTGGAACAATTGGACTTCTTTATGCAGCTGCTTGTCCGGAATTTCTGGAAATCGCAGAAAATTATCCAGACAGTGCCGTGCAACTGATGAAAGGTTTTATTCTTGGTGGTGTTGATGCCAATTCAAGTTTAAATGGGATAACTTTAACTGGCGGTCGATTAAATGTCAAGAATTCCATGGACAGCCTGCTAAGTTTTTGTGAAAAACTACAGAATGTATTTTCTGTGGAGACTTCAACAGATCAGGTTGTTTGCATCGGTGATACCGTGCTAGTTGAAGCCACGATTAATAAAGGAACTGCTCCTTTCACAACTACCTGGAGTGGAGCAAATAATATACTTTCTCCAAATGACACTATTACCAAAGTAGTTATATCAGGCACCACTAAAATTGCCTTTACCGTTAGCGATTCATCCGGAGAAACAGTTTCAGACACTATTGCAATTACTATTCATAAAGATCCCGTAGCAGCATTTGGGTATTCATATGTTGATACTAATTTTAATTTTATTAATAATTCTACAAATAGTAATAATTACTTATGGGATTTTGGTGATGGTACTACTGCTGATCAACAAAATCCGATGCATACTTACCAGGATACTGGTGATTTTGAAGTTATGTTAATTGGTTATGGTGAATGTGGTAATGATACAACACTTGACACAATCAATGTAACCACTGGAGGTACTAATTATACACTAGATGTAGATGCTGGAGGCGATTCTAAAATTTGTTTAGGGGATTCAGTAAAAGGCAATGCCGTTTCAAATAATGGAACAGGTCCTTTTACCTATAGTTGGTTCCCGGATTACAACATTACGTCAACCTCTACCAGTAATCCATCTTTATACCCGGAAGTTGATACATCTTACATAGTTTATATTCAAGATAGCAATGGTGAAGTGGGAAGCGATACGATCACTATTTCTTTCAAACCTCAGCCGGAAGCAATATTCACTCACACAATTAATAACCTAAGAGTTGAGGTAACAAATAACTCTACAAATAGTACATCATATTCCTGGAATTTTGGTGATGGATATATGTCATCACTTGAAACACCGCTACATACCTATTTGGATACAGGAACATACCAATTGTGTTTAACAGCAACTGGTGAATGCGGTTCACATAAGTATTGTGTAGAATACACTTTACTCGACACAGCAGGAAATAATAATACTGCTATTACTGAGTTGCGTAGCAAGTTAATCGATGCAGTTTATCCAAACCCTTCTGCTGACGGATTATTTCTGCTTGATCTAACTAACTACAATGCTTTAAATATTGAGGTAGTTATAAGCAATATTTTAGGCCAAAGATTAGTTGTGATCAATAATGAAGAGTTGTCAAAAAATACTGAGCAGGTACAACTCGATCTGACCAATCTTGACAAAGGAACTTACATTCTTTCAATAAATGATAAAGAGAATAACACAACTGCTGTACAAAAACTACTTATTCAATAGGATCCAACGAAAGCGTAGAGCTAACCAGCAAATCTTACAGAATAAACAAGGGGGAGGTTATTATTTAAACAAACCCAATTCTCACCTCTATCTTCAGAGAGATATGCATTCCCAGTGGTAGTGCCAAAAGCCAAAGTATTGCCTGTAATATTCAAGGCATGGCGAAAAACTATATCATAACAATTTTTCTGTGGTAAACCTGAGCGAAAAGCTTGCCATGATTGGCCTCCATCTTCTGTCCGACAAACGCACAACGCTCCGTCAATTGCAACCCTGTTTTCATCACTGACTGCGGGAACTACCCAGGCAATATCCTCATTTTGCTCGTCCACCTCAACTGCAAAACCAAAATTTGCCGGACCATTGGATTCACTAATATCATTCCAGTTTTGAGAACCGTCTGAACTCTTGAAAATCCCACAATGATTTTGCTGCCACATGATATTTAAATTCGAAGGACTTGCTACCAATAAATGTGGATCTTGACCAATTTCTGAATTTGGATCGGGAAGAAAATCCGCTTTCAATCCTTTGTTCATTGGACTCCAGGAACCTCCTCCATCCGTAGTTTCAAACACCCCTGCACAACTAATTCCAACAAATATATGGCTGCTATCTTTAGGATCAACTATGATAGAATGAACGCCCGCATGATCCATTCCTCCACCAAACCATTCCTCTTTTCTTGTCGGATGATCCCACAAACCGCGCACCAGTTCAAAGCTTTTACCATAATCATCCGATCGAAACATCCCACCGGGAACTGTTCCTATATAAATGGTATCGGGTTGATCTGTTCCACCGGGCGCAAGCACCCATAAATAATTCAATTTAGCTTCTACACCGTCTTTTACTTCTTCCCCTTCCGGATATTTGGGTACTTCAACTTCTTCCCAATTTTGTCCTTTATCTTTTGACAAATGTAATTTTCCTCCCCAATGCCCATGATCCAGGCAAACCCACCAAGATCCATTTCTATGATCCTCCATTGCATAGCAAACTGGTATCCCCACAAAATGTTCCGAATCAAATTTCCAGTTCCCATCGCCATTTTTATAAACGATCAAACCCTTTCGTGTTCCAAGTAATAAAGTTGATTTTTCCATTATTTCAACAAAATTTATGATTTGTATTTCTAATTTAATTGAATCCCGGTGTTACAAAATAAAGCTCGTTCTCAGAAGGAAGTATTTTAATGATTTCTCCCGTTTTAACATTTACAAGTAAATCAAAGTTCATCTTTATACGTTTCTTTCTTTCTTTACCGTCTTTAATGATTTTATCATGAGCATACCTAATTGGAATTTTCTTATTCTCATAAGGAACCCATACAGTTTTGTATGTATTTGGTTCTGCATATTTGTAAAGATTATCATTTCCTCTACCACTATAATCCATAAGCAAATATTCATAGTTATCACCATAAATTCTCTTATATGTAAAAGAACACAATAAACTATCGCCAATACTAAATAAAGTTTTCTGGTTTCTTTTATCAACGATTTTTATTGGAGGCATTGCTTTGTTTTCCATAATATAAAACTCAATAGCAATATTTGAATCTAACTTGCTGGGTATTGACAGCTCACCTTCATAATATTTATCATCCAGTTCATCAAACCATGATGTCATGCTTTTCCAAGTCATATTTTTGTAAAAATCAAGCGTTGCCAAATCAAACGGTGTATTATTGTAATGATCATAATGATATCTATAGTCCTCTAATAATGAACCGCTTTTTAATTTTCCAATTTTATAAAAACCAGGTGCATCACATTGGTTACCAACTGTGGGAATAAATTCAATTAATTGCCAATTATTGGTTATATATTTCCATTTAATAATATAGATACCATCTTTAATATTTAAATCTTTGTATAATTCATTACCCTTTAATTTTTGTTCTAAATATTCTAATACTTTATTTTGATCATCAATCATTCTTTTCGTACTTTCTCTTTTATATTTTTGCCAACTTTTATAAAGCTGGTTAATTCCAACTTCGTGAAATGTTGCTATACAGAGTGACGCATCTAATGAATCAATCCATACCCTTTTACAATTGCCTGCAATGTCTGCTGGTAAAGTAGCTACTAATTTTTCTTTTGAATTTAGCGACCATTTTTTAGAATATATCTTATCCTCATCTTTGTAGTAAACACTTGTAAAGTCTGGAGTAAAATATAAGGATTGATAATAAAAAGAAGGAGAAAAGTTCAGTATAAAAGCAGTATCACCGGTGATGGGATCAAAATAATTTAAAGAGCTTCCTGATACGTACAAAAGAATTTGCCCTTTCACCCTTTTTTTTACATTACCATTTTCAACAAAACCCTGTTTATTTGCGGTACTTGTATTATGCTCATTAATTTTTGGATTAGAACCTGATTGACAATTAATACACTGCGTTACAAAAGCTATGAATATTAAGTTTTTGATAATTTTCTTCATATTATTTCTAAAACAGTTTTACTGGCCTATTGCAGATAAGCTGATTTTGTATTAACTGATTATTATTTAGATGAAAAAATCACAACTAATGCAAATTTCAACCACCGGACAACGCCTGCATGATAAACACCTCATCATTTCCTGCAACCTCATCGGTTAAATGCTCTCTATCCTTTATCATCTTATTGCTAATAAAAATGTTCACATGTTTACGTAACGCACCATGCTCATCAACAATATAATCAGGAAGTTTTGGGTAGCTATCTTTTAGAACTTCAATGATCTCCGAAACTGTCGAAGCCTCAATTTCCAGTTCTGTTAACTGAGGATAGAATCTTTTTAAAGCAGAAGTAAATTTTACTTTGGGCATAATCCCAAAGCTAATAAATGTATTTTAATTAACAATCAGCTTTCCTTTTCTTATTAATCCATTCTTAAATTGAATATCATACAAATATATTCCCTTTAACAGATCATCTTTTTCAATAACTCAGGTGATCAATGGTAAACTTCAAACGCGCTACTTCTCCAAAACCAGTGATCTCATTATTATCCGTTCTAACACAGGCACCGTATATTTTATTGTTGGCTTCCATGGGAATAGCTAATGTTAAAAAGCTTGTATCATTCTCCACCAGCCATTTGGCTTCCAAATACATGGGTAGTACAAAATATGGAGAACATAAATAATAGTTGTTTGTATACCATTAACTTTTTCATTGTAATTCTCTTTGGTGATATAATCTTTTCGAATATAGTACTAGTAGCACTTTAGCAGTAAAACTAATGCTAAATAAGTTAACTTACAATGTACAGTCATTAAGCGGTAAATTTCAGCCTTAATCGGTTAAGTTGGGGGCAATATTTGGAAATCCATGTTTAAAACATCAATTATGATACGTACATATACGTAAGAAATCGAGCAAAAGAATCGTTAAAAACTTGCCCATCATAAATTAAATAACGTATACAAATATAGTGGGTATGTATAGTGGCATAAAAACTACTATACAATGAATAAGAAGAAAGATTAAAGTGAAAACAATTAGAAATATTATTTTAAGCCAAATATGACTAGCGATATCACATGTAGGCGTAATATATTTTATTTCTCCATGTAAGATTTTTCTTATTATGAACAAAATTAACAACCAAATTTATACATCCCAATGAAACATTTAGAAATGATGCGTAATTCTGTCGCGCCCAACAACAATCACGGGAGTAAGCTACCTTTCACTTTTGATGAGGATGATGATTTCAACATCCATTTCAACCAAAATTGCCGAGTTGATAAAACTGAACTAATGGATGGCAATGTACTGGTAAAGTATTCAAAAGGAGAAATTGTTGGTATCACAGTCTATGAACCAGAAAATAGTCTTGATTAAAATTTTCTGTTTTTTTTAGAATTGTGATGAAATGTTTATTGATTAGTGATAAGCCAGCCGTGAGCAAAGTTCGAAAGGGAAGAAGCTTCTAATTGAATGTTAAACTGGTATGAATAAAATAAGGAATATAATTGTCTTAGAAGATGAAGAAATAGTTTCATTATCTATCAATTCCTGTTTAAGACATGCTGGTTATAATGTCCTGATGAGCTACAGTAATGTATTGGATTTATTAGTTTATTTAAAAACAAATAAGATCAAACCCGATCTAATTACAGTCGATATTTTCTTGAGCACTAAAACAAATGGCTATCAGGCTGTCGAAATTATCAATGATGAGTTTCCCGAAATAAAGATCATCTATATCTCAGCCTATACAGATAATGAGACCATGAAAAAGATAGAAAATACAACCCATGCAGCTTTTCTAAAAAAACCATTTAAAGAAAGTACCCTGCTTAAAACAATAGAAAATATTAATGATTTGGTATTAAATTAGTACAATTCAGATCGAACTTATAACTCGTTAATTTCATTCTACAGGCTTCTGACCGTCTCTCTTCCTCAAAATTATTGCTCTAACTTCATGATGATTATCAATTCACAAACTTCAAATTAACTAGTCACAATTAATTTCTTATTCCTTACTTTAGAGCATAGAAAAATTATTATTCTCATTAATGATCAAGCTTTGTTTTATGCTATTATCCTTAACCTGTTCCCTAACAGTTCAGTCACAAACGGATTCTACCAAAGTCAATCATTACATGGCAATGGCCGATTCACTTCTTGATGAAAGATATATTGACGCATCTATTCAGCAATATAAACAAGCACTTTCCATGTACTCAATCAATAAGAACTGGCAAAAGGTATCCGAATGCTTAAACGATATTGGATATGCTTACCATCTTGGATCAAATCCTGAAAAGGCTATGGAATATGTACAAAGTTCATTGGAACTTGCAATTAAGAAAGGTGGAGAAAACCATCTGGTTGTGGGACAGAATTACAATACTCTAGGAATTCTATTCATGGATAATGGGTATTATGACAAGGCAAGCGACTGTTATAAAAAAGCCATTAAGATCAAATCCCATCATTTAGGCCCGGATCATTATGAAATATCCATTATGTACAATAACATGGGAATATTGTTTCACAACAATGGTGATTTTGAAAAGGCATTGCTTTACTACAACAAAGCATTAAGTATTTGGATCGATAAATTGGGCAAGGAACATCGAAATATTGCCATTGGTCTGAATAACATTGGTCAAGTTTATTGGGAAAATGGCAAATATGATCTGGCATTGGAAAACCACAGGAAATGCCTCGACTTACTAAAAACACTGTTTGAAGAAGGCCACATCTGGTATGCCGGCACTTATAATAATCTCGGAATTGTCAACACAAGTATCGGTAATTTCGATACGGCACTTCATTATTATACCTCTGCATTAGAAATTCGGTTAAACCTCTTGGGTGAGAGTCATTGGGAAATTGCAAACAGCTACGGAAATATTGGTGGTTTATATCTTGAAATGAAAGACTATGAAAAAGCAGTAGAGTATTTTAGTAAAGATCTGGGTATTGAATTGAAGGTGTTCAAAGTCCCTCATCCATTAATAGCTTATTCTTATGGCAACCTTGCCAGAACTTATTTAAAAATGAATCAACTCCCCTTGGCTATAGATCAAATCCAAAAAG
>JAESSM010000134.1 GCA_016764115.1 Bacteroidia bacterium
AACTTTCAATTGCTCCAATCAATCAATCGCACAAAACATAGAAGGTTTTTCAATCAATCAATAAATTGTGCGGGATTGACGAAAAAGTGAAAAAACACCTCGAATTTGACGTTTTTTCAATTAAAAATGACGTTTTTGGCAATTTCAATCCAATTCAGAGCGAAATGGCACTTTTTACGGTAGATCAGTCTCAATTGACCCCTTTTAGCTAAAATCCCTCATCATCGGTCATTTTTTAGCTAAAATCCCTAATGATCGGTCATTTTTTAGCTAAAATCCCTAAGTAACGGTCATTTTTTAGCTAAAATCCCTAAGTAACGGTTATTTTTGTTGATAATCCCTAAGCAAATTTACCTCAGTTTTGATCGAATTGGACGTAAAAAATGACTTTTTTTCACTTTTTTCACTTTTCGATTAAAAAGATTGATTGATTGAAAAGTGGTAAGCTATTTGTGGACCCAGAAAGGTCCACAGAGCTCAAGAAAAATCTGACCCACCTCGGAAACCTTCCCGCTTCGGCATTTTCATGCCTCGCTCCTTTCCGGGTTTTTGATTCTGCACGTAATCATTTTTCTTAGCCACCTCTTAATTCGCAAAAGAGCTCATACGAGGTGGCGCGAAAAACCAACACATAGTGCGACAAAAGCACAATGTGTTTTGATTCGGCCCCATCAAAATTTAGCTTTTTTAAAATTATCTCTTACTAATGTTTCATTTTATAAATTTATGTATGATTGAAATTATGATATATGACAATTATGCAAACTTGACATGTACACAACATGTCACGACATTACACAACTTTGTACACGACATGCCAACATGACATTTCATGATTGCAATCACTTTTAGAAATCGATAGATGATAAATTTGATGATTGCAATCACTTTTAGAAATCAATAGATGATAAATTTTATAATTACAATCACTTTTATAAATCAATAGATGATAAATTTTATAATTGTGGGTATAAAAAAAGTCAATCAATAGGAAATAAAATGTTTGTATATAGAAAAAGTCAATCAATGATAAATTTTATGATTGCAATCACTTTTTTTAATGATAATGAAAAAATTTGATGATTGAAATCATTTTTGTAAGTCAATCCGATAAAAAATTTAATGATTGCAATCACTTTTTTGAATGACAATGAAAAAATTTGATGATTGCAATACTTTTAACTAGTACTCTACTAGTACAGTACTAGGGCATAGGGCTAGTACCTATATAGCTACTATAGTATAACTTATATAGTTAGTATAATGTTACATTTAATGATTGCAATCACTTTTATGAATGCTAATGAATAAATTTAATGATTGCAATCACTTTTATGTTTTAAACTTAATAAATTATTTATATAATAAAAAATATTACCTACATAAATTTAAAAGTTATAACTTTTATGTTTCAGAAAATGTTAATTTGATGAATGTAAAAGTTATACATTAAATGTAAAAAAGTGTATGCATAAAATCAATTTTATAAGTCAAAAAGTTTGATTAAATATGGCAATTAAAAGTTATGTTATAATTGATGCAATTTGTATACATTTTAGGATTGAAAAAATCAATTTTTATAGGTCACGTTTAGGTCCGTTGCCCATGATATTTCATGCTTTACGGTAAAACAGGCTCAATTGACCCTTTTTAGTCAATCCGGCAAACATTCCCCGGAGGTCCCTAACCTATATATATTATAGCTGCCGATTGTATCGCCAAACACAAAACCGATTAAATTGATTCACGCCCAACATCCCTTTATAAAAATAAAGTTGCACTTTTTAAAAACCGTTCTCATAAAAAAAATCAATCGAGGGAACAAAAAAATTGACAAACTTAATTTTTAAACCCTCTCAAACTCATGCTATAGAAATTGATTTTTGAAGTTGCAAAAAGTGACAAAAAGTGAAAAAACGTCAAATTATTGGTCCAAAAAATTGAAATATTGCCATTTTTATCAATTGGGAGGTCGAAAAAAGTGAAAAAAAGTGAAAAAAGTGAAAAACCTCAATTGGATTAAGACTATACTTGGACGATTTTCAATCAATCAATAAATTGGTCGAAATGGCAAAAAAGTGAAAAAATGACTAAATAATTGCTTTTCCTCTGTAAACCAATTGAAAATGACGTTAAAAAATTGAAAAAATCAATGATATTTGATTGAATTCTCTCTGTAAACCAATTGAAATCAATCAATTAATCAATTAATTTGAACCAATCTCATAGAAGAATCAATTGCAATCAATCAATTAATCAATTAATTTGAACCAATCTCATAGAAGAATCAATTGCAATCAATCAATCAATCAATCAATTTGAAGCAATTCAATCAATCAATTTATAGATCAATCATGAAATGTGCCAAAAGTGACAAGTGCGCCCAGGATGTCCACATACGACTTCCGGAACAGCTGCCATTTCCACACGAAAAGTCAATCAAATGCAAACTTTCTTGTAACGATGATATAAAAGTTACACTTTTAATTAACGCTCCGCTTCTATTTTTGTAAAAGGTCCCCTTCCCCGCAAGATATATTTCGCTTTGCTACGCTCAATATATCTTATCCCCCGAATGATGCGCCAAACACGATTTCGAGTTGAGTGATTCACGCCCAGAATCCCTTTATAAAAAAAACATGCAATCAATCCCTGCCAAACTCATGGAGAATCAATTAATCTCTATGAAACTCATAGAGAATTCAATTCAATCCCTGCCAAACTCATGGAGAATCAATACAATCTCTATGAAACTCATAGAGAATTCAATTCAATCCCTGCCAAACTCATAGAGAATTCAATTCAATCTCTATGAAACTCATAGAGAATTCAATTCAATCCCTGCCAAACTCATAGAGAATCAATTGCAATCTCTATGAAACTCATAGAGAATTCAATTCAATCCCTGCCAAACTCATGGAGAATCAATTGCAATCTCTATGAAACTCATAGAGAATTAATACAATCTCTTAGGAAACTCATAGAGAATCAATACAATCTCTATGAAACTCATAGAGAATCAATCGAAAATCAATCGCAAATCAATCGAAAATCAATCAATCAATCCCTCTCTGGCTAATGTTATAAATCGATTGCAATTAATCAATTATACAATTCAAAAATCAATCCAATCGGATTGATTGATTGAAACCTCAATCCGAATGTTTGGAAAAAAAGGTGCCTGTTTGACTCGTATAAAAATTGAAAAATCGGGGTTTTGCACTATATGACAAGGTTTTGAATTGAAAAGTGATTTTATAGACCTCCGATTTTCAATCCGATTTTCCTCTCTGGCTAATGCTATAAATCGATTGAAAAAGTGACCGTTTTTGATCAATCATAATTTTTGATCGAAATTTCAATTTTTTGACCCATAAAAAGTTTGATTATTCAAAAATGACGAATTGCGCAGCAAAAGAGAAGACAACATTTACGATTCACGCCCAGGATCCCTTTATGTTGCAATAAATTGACAAATTTTTAGACCCCAAAAAGTGATAAAAAGTAATATTCAAAAAGTGTTCAAACCGAGAACATAAAAGTGACCAAAATGAGGAGGTATAAATTAATTGAAATCTATACTATACGGCGACGATTGCAATTGAAAATGGTACTGGAAACGGAGGTAAAAAGTGATCGAAATCAATCAAAATTGAATGAATTTATCAAAAATTGACAATTGAGATCCAATCGATTGGAATGAAAACACGAAAAAAGGGACAATTAATCAATCAATCAATCAATCAATCAATCCAAATGCGACCTCGATTTGGACCTCCAATTGGATTGAAAAAGGGGTGCCAAAAATGATTGGAATAACGATTGGAAAAGTGATTCAAATTTGATCGAAATTATGATTAAAAAATGGAGGTAAAAATTGAAAATAATGGAGCTAAAAATTGAATGAAAT
>JAESSM010000122.1 GCA_016764115.1 Bacteroidia bacterium
CATCCAATACTTCTTTTGATATATTAAGTGCTAACAGGGCTGTTAATACCAGATACATCATCCCAATCATCTTCTGCCGCGGGGTTTCTTTAGCTCCTGACTTATTCTATATCGAATTATTAATAGTTAGCTTTGTATTTTAGTTGGTTGTAATAATAAATAAATTAAGAACTTTCAGCAGTTGTGGGCTCAGCTTGAGCTGAGTTGCTTCCTGCTAAGGGCACTCTCATTGCAGACAACATGCTACCATAAACAGCATTTAACGTGGCTAAATTTTGATTCAGAACTGCGATTTCTTCTTTGTATTTCTTCGTATCCTCAACAGATGCATTTAGACTTTGCATAACTCCGGATAATCCACCATAAAATTCATTCATAGTTTGTAAATGAGTTTCTGTATCCTTAAGTTCTATCTCATACATTGAGTTCAAAGATGATAGATTTTGGGTTACTTTTTGCAACTGTTCGTTGTATCCTTGTGCAGCGTCCGCAGAAGATACATTTGCCATTTGTTCTGCGGCATCAGCAGCTCGTGAATATGAACTATTCATTGATTCTAATGATGCAGTTGCTGACTTCATACTATTAGAGTATTCACTTGTAGCACTGGATACTTCTGATAACCCTGATTTAATTTCACCAGAAACACCTGCAAGATCGGTCATTACTTCACCACCTTTAATGTACGCTTCATTCATAGAACTTAATGAACTGGATGCTTTCTTTACATTTTCGTTATATTCATTAGTAGCAACAGTACTATCTGTAAGATCATTCAGTGAAGAAACATTGTCACTAATTGATTTTAGACCATCACCTAAGCTAGAAATTAATTCAGGTCCAACTTTTGCTTCTTCTAACATTTCATCAAGTTGCTGCGTGACCGTACCTTCATGTTCTGTTACTTCGTCACCTTCATGCTCTTCTTCTTCATCTCCAAATGCATCGTCATCAGCATGAGCATGCGCTAATTCCGGATATACTAGGGTCCGATCTGGCTCTTCATGTGGCTTTTCAAATGCCGAGAAAAAGAAGATAACAGCTTCCGTACTAAGTCCTGTTACTAACATCGGTCCTGCTCCTGGCCAGTGCATAATTTTAAACATCGCGCCTAAAATTACGACCGCTGCTCCAATCCCATAGAGCTTGGCCATGAAGTTTTTCATCGTTTTACTTTGCATATCCTATAACTTTTAAAATGTCCGTTGAATCTTTAGTTTAAAGAGACAACAATAATATGAAAAATCTGTAAATAAACAAGTATCCCGAAAGAGAAAAGTCTATTTGCTAAAGTCAGCTTTGTCACGTCCCAAGAAGGACATAACATTTCTGAAGCCGATATAGCACTTAGCAGTGTCTTGATATTCGTAAGTACGAGTGCCAGTCTGCATGTAATAACCAATATCCTTCCAAGAACCTCCTTTAATTACTTTTCTTTTTAATGCAGGTGGATCATTTGCTTGAGCATCGTACCTGTAGTCCGGGTTTAGATCGTGATGATAAGAAAATGCAGACTCATCATAAGTATTAGATGTCCATTCTGCAACATTTCCTGCCATACAATATAAACCAAAGGCATTTGGCCAGTACGATGTGGCTTTTACAGTATAAAATCCCCCATCATCCATGTAGTTTCCTCTTAATGGCTTAAAGTTTCCAAGAAAACAACCTTTTGTATTTCTAATATATGGACCACCCCATGGATAAGGTGATGCATCGTAACCCCCTCTAGCAGCATATTCCCATTCTGCTTCGGTAGGTAATCTAAAATCTTGAACAAATGGTAAACCCAATCCTTTTCTAAAGCTATTTAGCAAATAAGTTCTCCAGGCACTAAAAGCTCTTGCTTGTCGCCAGGAAATTCCTACAACTGGATAATCGTCATAAGCAGGATGCCAAAAGTACATTTGTGTCATAGGATCATTGAAAGAATATACAAAGTCATGAACCCAAGCTAATGTATCGGGATAAATGTTTACAATGTCACTCTTAATATGGGCTGATCTAGGTTTATTTCTATTCGACTTTTTTGCAGCTTCTTTATAATCAATCCACCAATATTCGAAATTCATTTTACGAGTATCAAGTTGATATCTTCTATAAAATCTTTCTTCTTCAGGTAGGAATAACTCATCTAAAATTTCAGAGTTTTCTTCATCATCCCATCTTACTCTTTTATACCAATCAATACGTTCGTTGTATTCACCTTCATCAATAAGGAAATCACCGGCAAGTAATTTTCTAGCTATAGAATCTCTAACCCAATAAACAAATTGCCTATACTCATTATTAGTGATCTCAGTATCATCCATATAAAATGCATGTACAGAAACTACTCTATTTGATTGAACTTGAGCGTAAGAAATATCCTGATCACTTTGTCCCATGTGAAATGATCCAGAAGGAATAAACAAAGTTCCATAAGGATCAGAAGGATACCACAATTCACGGCCTTGAACCCCAATAAGTTCGCCATTACCTGCAGGCATACATCCGCTTATCACTAAAAGAATAGCTGAAGCAAGATAGAGTAACTTATTTTTTCTCATCGTTTTAGATTTTGTAGCCATTCTAAATTTGAAAAAGGCGTAAAGTAATTCTAATATACAAATGTAGGCATTTTCTATATTAAACCCAAAAATGGCTAATTACCTAACACAAGTGTTAAAATTTATTGTCGGAGTGGTTTAACGATTAATATATCCTTTTGTTACAAATTTAATTTTTTATAAAAAGCGGGGTGTTCGGATGATATGAATTGGTTTTGCTGGTGGGGAAATGTTAAAATCGTATCCCAACATTATTTCGTGTGTTTGGATGGATGTATTAAATAAACGATTACCAAATAAATTTATTGCTGTTGGCGTTACATCATAAGCGTAACCAAAATGCAAGTTGTTGGTAATGTCCATACCTAATAACAATGCAAGAAAGGCTTGTGACCGAATAAGGTCTCCAGAACTATAACTTAAACCTGCCCAGGCTTTCTTGGTTTTGATCTTATAAGCTAAATTGGTGTTAATATCTAATTGGGTCATAGTTCCATCAGACTTAATGAGTACTGATGGCATTAAAATCAGTTTGGCGCCCATATCATACTCATACCCAGTTGATATGTAGTAATGCCTTTTAAATTGAAGTTGACCTGAATAGTTAAGACCTGATGTAGGATCAGTGCCTGAATATTTCATTTTACTTTCGATTATATGCGAAGTTGATATACCGAAATAAATATTTTTTGTATTATAGTATACTCCTAAACCAAGATCAGGCAGCCACCCACTTTGTGCAGCAGCAGGTATAGCATCATCGAACTCCGAAGAACTTGGTTTCATATTACTTACATCCATTCCTTTCATAAAGAATCCGGCCTGTATACCTATTCCAATTACTCCTGATCCTGCATTTGTTCTATAAGAATAATGTAGTAATCCTCCAGTTGTGTTTTCAAATCCGAGTGCGTCATTTACTACGCTTAAGCCTATTCCTCCATGCAATTTTTCTATTGGAGCATCTATGCTGAAGTTTTGGGTTACTGGTTCTCCATCGAAACCGATCCACTCATGCCGATAAATGAGGTTGGTACTTATTAGTCCTTTACTGCCTGCGTAACCTGAATTGGTTACCAATTTGTTGAACATGAATTGAGTAAATCTCGGATCTTGTTGTGCTTTGAGGCTTGTAAAAATTAGTATGCCTACAATCGGAAGTAGAAGTCTTTTCATTATATGTATTAGACTTTTAAAAGATACGTAAATAACGAAAATTTAATAAGAATATCAAATTATATAATGCAGGATGTTAGTTAGAATGTTGATTATACGTAATTAATTATTATTTGTTACTAGTTCAATTTATTATAGGCCTGCCACCACCTGTTTGGTACTTCTTCATCACAGGCAGATTGATAATCTTTATATGAGCAAGGAATCAACTGGTGTCTTTCATTAGTTGAATTAATATCCTGTATAGGTACTTCCATCCACCATTTATTTGTTTGATTACTCTTGAAGAATATCAATTCGTGATCATTGTTTTTAAATGAAGTGATGTATTTGGTAAATTCCTTTTTCTCCTTAATAGGAAGATCATTACTTCTACTATAATAGCCTTCAATAAAATACCATATCATCTGTGATAACAACGTTGAAGTTTGTCCTCTATTATCGTGTTCGGGATTCAATTCGTAAAACCCAATCGAAGATAACTTATTACTTAATCCAGCATATCGTATAATTTGGCAAGCCTCTTCCCCATAAAATCCATTAGGATTGGCATTATTGTTACCAGGCGCGTCCGCCTGTTTTATTGCCGACATATCAAAGCTAAGCATATCAGCTGTTCTAACAATGGGTTCTACTTCTTCAATATTACTCCTTACCTCTCCTAATCTATAAGAATCAAAATTTAGTTTTTCAAAAGTTTCAATAGCAGGTTGATCAACATAATAAGTTTGATATCCCAAAACCGTAACATTGAATAGAAAATTGGGATGATGCGTAATGATCTTAAATAAATGATTATTACTTGAGATCGGATCGGTTTCATCTAAATTTCCCAGATCAAATTTAGAGTCAGCAATTACAAGATCAATGGTTTGTCCGAGATTCTGGTACCCCTGGTATTGTGCATACGCAAGATCCTGAGTACCACCTATTATTATTGGAATAATCTTATTATCAATAAGTTCGGTTACAATATTAGTCAGTGCTACATAAGTGTCCTGCACTTTGTTACCTGCTACAATATTTCCTAAATCAGAAATATTGGGATTAAAATGGCCTTTGTGTAATTGATAAAATTGTTCTCTTACCCGATTAGGGGTGAAAGAAGCCCCTGTATTGTTTGTTCCGTTTCTATCTTCTTCAACACCAATAATTGCTATATCTGTATCTGATATATCAGGAAAAGAATTTCCATCTGTAAAAATATCAATGTGATTGGATAAGCAGTTTTTGCTATGTTCCTCGTTGGAGGTGATGATTGATTTCTCAATAGGAGTGAGAAATTCTTCGTAGGTCATTTTTTAGCTTTTCTTTTGGATTTCCCTTTTCCTTTTGTCTTTGGAGCTTCTTCAGCAAGTTTTAGGCATTCTTCCAACGTTAAAGACGAGGGTTCTGTATCTTTTGGAATTTTAACATTTTGCTTACCAACTGCAATGTATGGTCCCCATCTTCCTTTCAAAACCTTAACTTCCTCATTTTCATCAAATGTTTTGATGATACGTTCCGATTCTAATTTTCTTTTTTCGTGAATGACTTCTATGGCTCTTTCTTTTTCGATGGTGTAGGGATCATCTACATCTCCTTTTAAGGAATAAAACTTATCCATATGCTTTACATATGGACCGAATCGACCAATATTGACTGTAATTTCTGTGTTTTCGAACTCCCCTATTGATCTTGGAAGCTCAAATAAATGCAAAGCTTCTTCAAGAGTTATTGTATCTATTCTTTGACCGGAACGTATTGCTGCGAATCTAGGTTTCTCTTCATCATCGGCTTCACCAATTTGAACCATAGGGCCATATCTACCAACCCGTGCGATTATTCTTTTTCCTGATTTAGGATCAACACCTAGTTCTCTTTCCCCAGTTGCACGTTCAGATGTTTCCAGGGTAATTTCCACATTTTTATGAAACGGAGTATAAAATTCAGCAATCATTTCATTCCATGCCTTATTGCCCATTGATATATCATCAAATTCCTTTTCTACAGAAGCAGTAAAGTTATAATCCATTACATTTTCAAAATGTTCAACTAAAAAGTCATTAACCACCATACCAATATCTGTAGGAATCAATTTTCCTTTATCGGCTCCGGTCTTTTCTATTTTGACTTCATTACTAATTATGCCATTTTGAAGCGTAAACACTTTATATTGTCTTTCAGTACCTTCACCTATTCCTTTTTCTACATAACCTCTTTTTTGGATAGTTGATATTGTTGGTGCGTATGTTGATGGTCGTCCTATTCCCAATTCTTCAAGCTTTTTAACCAAACTTGCTTCTGTAAATCTTGAAGGAGGATGACTAAATCTCTCAACAGCATTTATATTATTTAATTGCAGCATTTGGCCAACAGATAATGGTGGAAGCATTGCGGACTCTTCATTATTTCTTAAATCTTCCTCATCTAATGATTCTAAATATACTTTTAGAAAACCATCAAATTTAATTACTTCACCTCTTGCTACTAAGGTTTCCTCTGAATTAGTGATAGTTATTGTTGCAGTGGTTTTTTCTAATTGAGCATTGCTCATTTGAGATGCGATAGCCCTTTTCCAAATTAACTCATAAAGGCGTTGTTCATCATTCTCGCCATCAACTGTGTGGTTTTTAAAATATGTAGGGCGGATTGCTTCGTGCGCTTCTTGCGCTCCTTTAGCCTTATTTGTAAACTGTCTTGTTTCAGAATATTGTTGTCCGTAAGCACTGGTGATCTCTTCTTTAGCACTTTCTAATGCTGTTTCGGATAATGTCACAGAGTCCGTTCTCATATATGTTATTTTCCCTGATTCATAAAGTCTTTGGGCGATCATCATTGTTTTGGAGACCGAGAAAAATAACTTTCTACTTGCTTCTTGCTGTAGCGTTGAAGTAATAAACGGAGCAGCAGGAGATTTTTTTGAAGGCTTAGTTTCAAGGTTGCTAATTGAGAAATTTGAATCTTTACATTTGTCTAAAAATTCTTCAGCTTCCTGCTGAGATTGAAATTTTTTCGGAAGCTCTGCTTTTAATGGAACAAATTTATCTCCAGATGGGATATCAAAAATGGCACTTACCTTAAAATAAGGAGTACAATCAAAATCCCTAATATCTCTTTCTTTTTCTACGATAAGCCTTACCGCAACCGATTGTACCCGACCAGCAGAAAGGCTTGGTTTAATTTTTCTCCAAAGGATAGGTGAAAGTTCAAAACCTACTAATCTGTCTAAAATTCTTCTTGCTTGTTGGGCATTAACAAGGTTTTCATTAATTTCTCTTGGATTCTCAATTGCCTTTAAAATGGCAGGTTTAGTAATTTCATGAAAGACTATGCGTTTTGTTTTTGCTTTCGTCAGTCCTAATTCATCAAACAAATGCCATGAGATGGCTTCTCCTTCTCGGTCCTCATCAGTTGCTAACCATACTGTTTCAACTTCCTTTACAATTTTTTGAAGTTCCTTTACAATCTCCTTTTTCTCTGCTGATACTTCATATTTGGGTTTAAAACTATTTTCAATATCAATGGCATCATCCTTTTTTGTTAAGTCTCTAATGTGTCCATTGCATGATTTAATGACATAATCATCACCTAAATAATCGCTAATTGTTTTGGCTTTTGCGGGTGACTCGACTATTACAAGATTCTTTGACATAGCAATTTGTTAGAACAAAATTTTTACAAAAAGGCACAAATATAAACAAATAATAAGGCGTAATTCCAAATTTTTTATCTCAGAAAGTTTTGTGAAAACTCAATTGGCCGAAACGAAATAGATTGAAAAAAGTTGCAGAAATGTTAAAAGACGAGTACTATTTAGGCTTTGCGAATTTTGAGCATCATGCCAGGTTTTATTCTTTTTCCATTGGAAATATTATTGAGTTTTTTAATATCATCCACATCAATTCCATTGTATGATTTTGCGATATCCCAAAGAGTATCTCCGTTCCTTACTTTATAATACACATAATTCTTATCAAGATTCTTAGTGTTTCTTTGTGTTTGATTACCTGAAGAATTTTGTTTTTGAGCCAAACTTAAGGAGCTGATATTTTTATATTTTTCAACTTTATTATTTAAGATATAAATTTTTAATTTTTGACCTATTCTAATATTACTTCCGTATATGTTATTCCAATTTCGGATATCTTGTGCCCGACAGTCGTACCATTCTGCGATAAAACCTAAATTATCTCCTGTTTTTACAACATATGTTAGTTTAGTGTATTTGCTAGATGGGACATTATAAGGGGTTGAATAGTCTTCAAGTGATATTTTGGAAGTGTTTTTATCAAGTATGTTTTTCTGTGTTGCAAAAATGGAATCTTTTAATTGGTCGAATAATTGGATTTTATCAAATGGAAGATTTAGCGTAAATGGAAGCATTGATTTTGGAACATATCCTTTCTTTACGGATGGATTTAAATATATCAATTCCTCTATCGAAAAATCAATGTAGTTTGTAAGTACTTCAAAAGAGAGTTCCTTATGTAGTCTTACGGTATCATTATTTGTGAAAAACACACTTGGTTCTTGTGGATAAATATTGTGCTCCGATGGATAGTTCATAATATAATTAGCAGCAATAAATGCCGGAACATATCCTCTGGTTTCACGAGGTAGATATCTTCTTATTTTCCAAAAGTTTGTTTTACCTCCGGATCTACGTATGGCTTTGTTAACGTTCCCGGGTCCACAATTGTATGCAGCAATTACAAGCAACCAATCGCCATAAATATTGTATAAGTCTTCAAGAAAATTTAGTGCAGCTACAGTCGATTTGTAGGGATCTCTTCGTTCATCAATGTATGAATTAATATTCAGTCCGTACATTTTTCCGGTATTGTACATTAATTGCCACATGCCTGTAGCTCCCGCTCTTGAAACTGCATTTGGATTTAAAGCTGATTCAATAATTGGCAAATGTTTTAATTCCAATGGGAGATTTTTTTGATCCAATAATTTTTCGATCATTGGATAATAGACATTTGATAACCCCAACATCCTGGAAACTTGTTCCCTTTTTTCAAATGAATATAACTTAATGAAGGGTTTTGAATATTGATTAAAATCTAAAGCAATAG
>JAESSM010000129.1 GCA_016764115.1 Bacteroidia bacterium
AATGTATCAAGACAGCAGGGAAGCCGAAATGCTAATGTTACCGGTTCAAAATTTGAAATAAGAGATAAATCCAACACATATGCAATTAAAGGATTTGGAGCAATTAGCAATGTGTACATCAAAACCGACAATAACGGAACAGGGGCTTCAAGCTTAGGTTATAAGTATAACGCAGAGTTTGGGAAAATAAGCGGGAATTTTCAATTCGAATTGGAACAAAATGTTGAAAGTGATACCTATGATCCCAATGATCTGGGATTTTTATATAATAACAATGAAATATCGAATGTCATTAGATTTAGGTATAACATCTATAAGCCTTTTTGGAAATTGCTAAAACTTTACTCTTTTATTGGTACAGATTATAATACACTATATAAACCTCGAAATTTTACTGAGTATGGAATTTTTGGAATGGTAAATACAACTACCTTAAAATACCTTAGTGGGGGCGTGTCATTTCGTGCGATACCTGTTGAATCCTACGATTATTTCGAATCGCGAGTTGACGGTAGATACTTCATTAGACCCAAAAAGTTTAATGTAAATGGTTGGATATCTACTGATTATAGAAAAAAAATGGCGTTGGATATTAATTTTTATATCAAGAAAGCAAATAAATATGATCATAAGGTTTTTAGAATTGGTATTAACCCCAGGATTAGAATAAATGATAAGTTATCATTTGTATATAGATTTAAAGTTAATAATGATTACAATAACATCGGATTTGCAACAATAGATACCAGTGCAAACATCATATTTGGTAAAAGAAATATTCAAACTATAAATAATACCATTTCCGGAAATTATATTTTTACTAATAAAATAGCATTAGGCTTAAGAGTTCGTCATTACTGGTCGCAGGCGAAATATGATCAATTTTATTTCTTACAAGATGATGGGTATTTAGGGTATACTGATTATTCCGCTGATCATAATATCAATTTTAATGCCTTTAATATTGATGTGGTTTATACCTGGGAGTTTGCTCCAGGAAGCGAAATGAAAATTGTTTGGAAAAATGCAATATTACGGACACAAAATGAGCTAATTGATAATTTCTACAGAAATTTAGAGAATACATGGGATTCTCCTCAAGCCAATAGTGTATCAATAAAACTTTTGTATTATCTTGATTATTTGTATTTCAAGAAAACAACATAAGTATCAAATATAACAATCCAAAGTTGGATTGTTGTGAGATAAATCTTGACCCTAAGATTATCAATATGTAACAAGATCCTTCATTCCCTGCCTGCCGGCAGGTTCAGGATGACAGAGGGATAGGCTTTCGAGACAACTTTCCCAATATTCCTATAGGGTAGTCTGAGCTTTGGTTTTTTTTCAAAAAGTCGAAAAAAAGTTGGTGGTAATTTTCCTTACCTTTATAAGATGGGTAGCAAGTATTTCAAAATATTACTCTTTAGTTTTATTTGCTCATTGTTAATTGGTAATTGTCATTTGGGTTTTGCACAGAAAAGTACAATTGACTCCCTCAAAACTGCTTATCAGAATGCTACGCATGACACTACCAAAGCCAAACTCCTTGTAGAACTTTCCGAACATATCTATCTCCTCAACCCCGATTCTGTAATTCCATTCTGTCAAAGAGCCATTGAAATTATTGAAATTAACCTGCCTAATGAACAAGTAGACATTTCTCATGTTAGTCCTGAAGAAGAATCCTCCTTCTTGCTTGCTAAAGCACGCGCGTTGAATAATATTGGGTTTATTCATCAGCAACAAGGAGATATAAAAAAAGGGTTGGAATATTACTTTGAAAGTGTGAAAATTTATAAAAAATACTTGGCTGAAAATTTGGATGAAGAAACTTTTTTAAAGAAGGAAAAAATATTTAAAAAATGCCTTACAGATGCCTATATCAATATCGGGTTTATCTATAATAATCAAGGGGAGATTGAAAAAGGATTGGAATATTACTATTTGAGTTTAAAGATTAAAGAAGAGATCAAGGATAAAAAAGGGCTGGCTGAATCTTATAACAATATTGGGGCTATCTATCATGATCAAGGGGAGATTGACAAGGCTCTTGAATTCTACTATTTGAGTTTAAAGATTTTAGAAGAGATCAAGGATAAAAAAGGGCTGGCTGGATCTTATAATAATATTGGAACTGTTTATCATAATCAAGGTGAGATTGAAATGGCTTTGGAATATTACTTTATGAGTTTGAAGATTAAAGAAGAGATCAAGGATAAAAAAGGGATTGCTAATTCATATCATAATATTGGTGGTGTACTAGGTAAGCTGGATAGTTTAGATGAAGGAATGAAGTATTTGGAGTTGGGGTTGGAATTGGAGAAAGAATTGGGGCATAAATCATGGATTGCTGTCTGTTATTCCTCAATTGGTGGTTGGCAGTTGAAATTGGGGCAAGTTGAGTTAGCATTGAAAAGTGGGTTGGAGACATTGGCACTGGCTAAAGAGATAGGAATTGTGGATTATGTGAAGGCGGCGGCGGGGTTACTAAGTGATGTTTATAAAAAGCAAAGCAAATTTGAAGATGCACTTGCCATGTACGAGTTGGAAGTGCAAATGCAGGATAGTATTGTTAATGAAGATAACCAGAAGCAACTGATACGCCAGGAGATGAAGTATGAGTATGAGAAAGAACAAATACGAAAGGAGCACGAAGCAAAAGAACAATTAAGAATTATTAATGAACAATTATCAAGAAGAGACAATTTACATTACTCTGCAATTTTTATAGGTATTCTGATACTCTTTGGAGGTATTTTGATGCTAGGCTTTGTTAAGATCAAACCAAATGAGGTAAAGGGAATTATCTTTATATCATTCCTGATTCTCTTTGAGTTTGTACTGGTTTTAGCGGATCCTCACATTGAACAATACACAGGAGGTGCTCCCGGCTACAAACTACTTTTCAACGCGGGAATTGCCGGATTTATGTTCCCATTGCATCAATTCTTTGAGAGGAAGCTCAAAAAACGTATCAGCAATGCCCAAAGAAAAAAGATCAACAAGATGATGGAGCAGTATAAAAAGGATGTGGAAGAGTTATAGTTGGTGATCAGAGTGCAATCGTAAACTTGTAATTAGCAAATTCACTATCTTTATGAGATGAGGGTGTTTTTATTCATACCAACCTTCCTGTTAATATCCTTCTGTTCTTTCTCACAGAACAAAGTTAAGAGTGATAGCCTGTTTGCCGAACCGGAAGATCTAAATTTAGCTTACCAAACTGCTACCCACGACACCACCAAAATACACACTCTACTTTCTTGGGGAGACGAATTCTATCTGGAAAAACCGGATTCAGCTTTTATTCTCTATTCAAAGGCTGCTGAAATAGCAAAAAAGAACTTAGAGGAAAATTTTAAAAGAGAAATGTTTTTGAATGCTATAAAAATATTCAATAGAGGGCTGGCGAACGCCTATAACAAAATAGGTTTTATGTATAAAACTCATGGAGAGATAGAAAGGGGATTAGAATACTACTTTTTGTGTTTAAAGATTGATCAGGAAATGAAAGATACAAATGGAATAGCTGTTTCTTATAACAATATTGCGGTCATCTATGTGAATCAAGGTGAATTGGAGAAGGCTCTGGAATATCACTTTTATAGTTTAAAACTCCGTGACGGTATAAATGATAAAAAAGGGATTGCTAATTCTTATAACAATATTGCCATAATCTATAGTAGCCTGGGTGAAAACGAAAAGGCACTGGAATATTTCCTTAGATCTATAAAAATATTTGAGGAAGAAAACGCTGTTGATCTGGCGAATGGGTATTGGAATATATCTACTCGATATTTAGCACTTGATGATTCCTTAAATTATATTTTATACTTAAAGAAAGCTGCTAAAGATTATTTTGAAAGAAATGATTCATATGGTATGGCGTCTGGCTATTATTCTAATGCCAACATTTTGTTTTATATAAATGAAATTGATTCAGCCATTTATTACTACAAAAGGGCCTTATCAGGTTATAAGCAGATGAATTATGATCAGTATGTTTGTTGGCTTTATAGAGAGATTTGTAAATGTTTATTCAATAAAAATGATGTGGTGAAAGCTACTATTTACGCTGATAGTAGTTTGAATTTGGCAAAAAAACTTGGCTATGTAAATGATATTAAGAAGGCAGCGAAGTTAATTACAAGAGGTTATAAAAAACAAGGCAAGTTTGAAGATGCGCTTACTTTGTATGGATTGCAAATAGAAATGCAGGACAGTCTTATTAATGAGGATAACCAGAAACAGCTTATACGCCAACAAATGAAATATGAGTATGAAAAGGAGCAAATTCTAGCCGAGCAAGCTCAGAATGAAGAATTAAGAATTCAAAATGAAGAATTAAAAAGAAGAAATAGCCTGCATTACTTCGCCATATTCATCGGGCTACTGGTTCTATTTGGGGGGGTAATAGCACTTGGGTTTGTGAAAGTCTCTCCAAGAACAGCAGATGCGATCATTTTCATTTCTTTTTTAATTCTCTTTGAATTTATCTTAATATTAGTTGATCCATACATTGAAGAATGGACGGGAGGTGCACCAGGTTACAAACTACTCTTTAATGCAATTTTAGCAGGGGCGATCTTTCCCCTACACCAGTTTTTTGAAGAGAAATTGAAGAAACGCCTGGTAAAGGTTGAAAGCGGGCGAATTCCCGGGGGGCATTCGAACCAGCATAAGGGTATCAGGCCATTAATGATTGCATTATTGGTTGTTTCCCATTCCCACATTTTCGCTCAAAAAGATACCCTGGTCAATGCTGCCACTCTGGATCCACCAGCTGGCGGGGTCAAAATGACAGAAAATAGCAAGATCAATTCACTTCGTTCTGCCTACAAAAATGCTAAACACGACACTGATAAAATAAATGCCTTGAGTATGTGGGCTACCGATATTTATTTATCCGATCCAGATTCAGCTTTGATCTTGATGAAAGTTTCGGCAAAAATTGGTGAAAAAAACCTAAAACAAGAAACTAATTTAAATTTGCCTAGTGGGCAGGTGGACGATGAATTAATTAAGTTGTTTAAAAAAGGATTGTCTGATGCGTATAACAATATAGGGTATATTTATAAAGA
Source organism: Bacteroidia bacterium (assembly GCA_016764115.1). Classification (GTDB taxonomy): domain Bacteria; phylum Bacteroidota; class Bacteroidia; order JAESSM01; family NORP286; genus NORP286. The sequence continues at coordinate 5,085 of JAESSM010000129.1, forward strand.
TCAAGGTGAGATTGAAAAGGCCCTGGAATACTATTTTTTGAGTTTAAAGATCCAAGAAGAGATCAATGATAAAGAAGGGATGGCTTATTCGTATAATAATATTGGGGTTAGCTATTATAAGCAAGGAGAGTTAGATCCCGACAACTATCAAAAGGCTTTGGAATATTATTTTTTGAGTTTGAAGTTAAGAGAAGAGATCAATGATAAAGAAGGGATGGCAGTTTCTTATCATAATATTGGCAATGTATTATGTAATTTAGATAGTATAGACAAAGGCATGGAGTTTTTGGAGTTGGCGTTGAAGTTGGCTAAAGAATTGGGGTATAAAGCAAGAATTTCTGATGATTATTCAAGAATTGGTAGTTGGCAGTTAAAATTAGGACAGCTTGACGCTGCGTTGAAAAGTGGATTGGAAGCTTTAGCGGTATCTAGAAATATCGGACATGTGGAGTATATGAAGAGGGCAGCAAAGTTGTTGAGTGATGTTTACAAGAAACAGGGTAACTTTAAAGATGCCCTTTCCATGTATGAGTTGGAAATAGAAATGCGGGACAGTATTGTAAACGAGGAAAATCAAAAAGCTACCATCCGCCAACAAATGAAATATGAATATGAGAAAGAACAGATACTTGCTGAGCAAGCTCGCAAAGATCAATTAAGGGTTATCAATGAACAATTATCAAGA